>NZ_JBMOWQ010000164.1:0-32556 GCF_049310485.1 Pseudomonas sp. GZD-209 | reverse complement strand
GACCACGCCACCCCCGCCCGCCCCTCCCCTCCCCCCCCCCCCCCCCCCCCCCCCCCCCGCGATCGGGCCTCAAACTACCTGCTCGACCCAATCATTGAGGTTGTAGTAGTTGCTCACCCGGGCAATCTTGCCGCAGTGAATGTAGAAGAACGCCCCCGCCGCCAGCACATACTGCTGCCCACTGGCCGGCGGCAACCCTTCATCGTCGGCCAGGTACTCGCCATGCACGGTGAATTCCGCCGCCGCGCGGTTGCCTTCGGCGTTCTGCATCACCACCAGATCGGCCAGCCGCTCGCGGTAGCAGCGGTTCATCTTGTCCATGAACGCGGCAAACCTGGCCTTGCCCATCTGCCGCTCACCCTGGTTGATGTCATGGATCACGTCCTCGCTGAGCAGGGCGAGGAAGGCTGGCATGTCGCCGGCGTTGAAGGCGTTGTAGTAGGCGGTGACGAGTTCGGTAGCGGTCATGGAGAAATACCTGTCGCGCAGGGGAAAGGGAGTGGCCTGGGCCCGATGATAGGGTTTCCCCTCAGGCCCGGCTTAGCCGAGCGCGTCATCCACATCGACAAAACGACCGCCCCCCATGGAAATTCGCCTGCTCCATGGCGCCGCCATCGCGCCTTACATCGATGACCTCGCTCGCCTGCGCCTGACGGTGTTCCGCGAGTTTCCCTACCTCTATCAAGGCACTGAAGCCTACGAAGCCGATTACCTGGCCACCTATGCCCAGTCCGGGCGCAGCCTGGCAGTGCTGGCGCTGGACGGCGGCCAAGTGGTCGGTGCTTCGACCGGCCTGCCGCTGGTGGACGAGACGCCCGAGTTCCAGCAGCCGTTCCTGGCCCAGGGCCGTGACCCGGCCTCGGTCTACTACTTCGGTGAGTCGGTGCTGCTGCCGGCCTACCGCGGCCAGGGCCTGGGCGTGCGCTTTTTCATCGAGCGCGAGTCCTATGCCCACAAGCTGGCCGAGTTCGACTATTGCGCCTTCTGCGCCGTGGAGCGCCCGGCCGGGCATCCGCGCCGGCCTTCTGACTACAAGCCCTTGCATGGCTTCTGGCGCAACCGTGGCTTTCTGCATGAGCCCTCGCTGCGCACGACTTACAGCTGGCGCGACCTCGACGAGCAGGAGCAGTCGAGCAAGATCATGTCGTTCTGGCTCAAGGCGTTGCCGGCATGATCCGCCTCGCTGCCTGCCAGTACGCCATCGAGCTGTTCGAAACCTGGGAGGCATACGCGGCACACCTTGAACGGCTGTGCGCCGAGGCTGCCGAACAGGGCGCGCAACTGCTGCTGTTGCCGGAATACGCCGGGATGCTACTCAGTGGGCAATTGCCCGCCGAGCAGCGTAGCGACCTGAAAGGCTCGATCGCCGGGATTCAGCCGCTGATCGAGCCCTGGCTGGCGTTGTGCGAGGGCATCGCCCGGCGTTGGGGCATCTATTTGCAGCCTGGCAGCGCACCGGTACTGGATATCGATGGCCGCTACCGCAACCGCGCCTGGTTGTTCGGCCCCGAGGGGCGGCTAGGCCATCAGGACAAGCTGATGATGACCCGCTTCGAACGCGAGCAGTGGGACATCGCCCCCGGGCAGGGGCTGCGGGTGTTCGACACGGCACTGGGCCGGTTGGGCATCCTGATCTGTTACGACAACGAATTCCCCCTGCTTGCCAGGCACCTGGCCGAGGCCGGTGTCGACCTGATCCTGGCGCCCAGCTGCACCGACACCGAGGCCGGTTACCACCGCGTGCGCATCGGCGCCCAGGCCCGGGCGCTGGAGAGCCAGATCGCCGTGTTGCAGAGCCCGACCGTGGGGCAGGCAGGCTGGTCGCCGGCGCTGGACGTGAATGTCGGCCGCGCCGGGTTGTTCGTGCCGCCGGACCATGGCATGCCGGCGGATGGCGTGATCGCACTGAGCGCCGAGCTTGATCCGCCTGGAAGCCAATGGCTGCGGTGCGACCTTGACCTTGATCAGCTCCGTCGGGTGAGGCGGGAAGGGCAGGTCCTCACCCGACGGGACTGGCCGGAACAGTTCGCTGCGTGCGTCGCTCACCCAGGGTGATAGAGCTTGCTCTTGGCAATCGAGTAGGGCTTGTCGGCAAAAGCCGGGAAATGGCCATTTAACCGGCGCCAGGCCCTGCTTGCCAATGATGGCATGTAGACAGGAATGTTATTGAAGCCCGTGTTCCACAGTGGTTCGTAGGTTCGCGGCATCTGCAAGGCGGCGGCCCCTCGCAGGAAAAGCTTCTGGCTGTAGGCTTCCACGGGCCGGCGCAGCTCATTGGCGATCTTCTGCGCCGCACCGCTCTTGCCGCCCCAGCACGTCAATAGCACGATCTTCTGCTCGGCCGGGTAACCCATCTCGGCCAGGCGCGGTGCGATCAGGTTCCTGGCGATATTGGCGGCATCGTCAGCCTGGCCCTGGGCATTCATCAGCATGCCCAGTGGGTGGCCGTGCGTCATGAATGCGGCGGTGTTCTCGCCATACAAGTTGGGGATGAAAGCCACATCGCTGCCGTCCTTGGTTGTGCCGAACAGCACCGTGGCAGGGCGCTGGCCGCCACCTGGGCCGACTCTATAAGGTTTGAAGTTTGCCAGCTTGCTGGCCGCGCGACCCGAGCTGTTCGAGAGCCCGGCAGCCCATTTGGCCGCAGCAGGCGCCATGCCCGTCACTGCGCTGGCAATGCCGGTGCCCAGGGAGATCCAGCCGAGCACGCTGGCAGCCTTGCTGTCGGCATCGCTGGCTTGCAGGGCGACACTAGCGACCCCGGTGCCGAGGGAGACGGCACTGAGGGCGGCGGTGCTGATTGCCAAGGCACTGTTGGCACTGAGGGCTCCCAGGCCTCCGGCGAGGACGGTGGCGACGGCCGGGGCGGCGGTGCCCAGGCTGGCCAGGGTGGCCGCGGCGCCGATGACCAGGCCGATGCCGGCCAAGGTCCAGTTCATCCAGCTGTGGCCATCCGGGTCGAAGCGGTTGACCGGGTCGCCGCCGCGGTAGGCGTAGGCGTTGATGCCACCACGGCCGAACGGGCTTTCGCTGTCGGGAGCGAGGAACATCATCAGCAGCGGATCGTAGGGGCGATAACCACCGGGGATCAGCCAGCTGGTCAGCGGTTCCTGGCGTTCCCCGGTAAAGCCGAACCAGGACCCGGCCGAATCGTTCGGCCCGCTGCCGTGGGCGGTGTAGCGGCGTTGGCGAACATCGTCGTCCACTTCCAGGCGTACGCTGCCCTGGCCGTCGCAGCCAAGCAGGGTGGTATTGGCGCCTGGGTGGTTGATCGCGAACAGCGAGGCACCATCACCTACCAGGCTGTGACGTTGACCAGACGGTTGTGCGTGGGTCAGTTGATCGGCGCTGAAGAAACTGCGCTCGAGCTGGCCATCGAGCACCCGGTCGCACAGGTGGCCGCTGGCGTCGTAGCGGTACTCGCAGGTTCGACCATCGAGCTGCACCCGTGCCAGTCGCTCATGAGCGTCCCAGTTCAGCTGACGGCCCAGGCTGTCGGCGATCAGGCGACCGCACGCATCGTAGGTGAGGGTGATCCGTTCGGGCCAAGATGGGTGGGTATGGGTGATCGAGACAACCTGGGTTGGGTCGTTTTTGGCGTAGCTGAACCGAGCCTCGTCACGGGTGCCATCGGCAAAGGTAGTGACGACTTGGGTATGGCCGTCCAGGGCGTTGAAGCTGAAGCGTTGTTCGACGACTCGGTTACCGAAGGGGTCTTGTGGCGCGGCGTGCAGGTCGGCCTGGTAGCGCACCATGCGTCCGCGCAGGTCGTAGGCGAAGGTCTCTTCCCCCTGTTGTTCGCCGTCATGCCAGGTGCGCGAGGTGAGTTGGTCGAGGCCCGAGTAGGCGAGGGTCTGGGTGAAGGTCCGGGTGTTGCCGTCGTTGACCACGGTGAAGCTGTTGCGATGTTCGCGGCCCATGCTGTCGTAAGTGATTTTTCGCGTGAGCCGACGGTCAGCGACGGGGTCCTGGGTGGTCACGGTGTCGAGGCGGGAGAAGACGTCGTAGGCAAAAGTGGTCGTCACTTCGCCGACTTTGAGCACACTGAGCCGGCCGTACCCATCGTGGTGGCGCTGGTGCTCCACCGCGCCGCTGTCGGTGAAACCCAACAGTTGGCCATTGAATGAGTAGCGCCACTGGGTGCTGTGCTCCTCGCCATCGACCTGCCATGCATCACGCAGTGGCAGGCCGGCGCTGTCGAAGCTCCAATGCTGGCTGCCCGGCTCGCCGCTGGCGCTGCATGGCAGGCCGAGCGTGGGGTGGTAGTCGAGGCGCTGCTGTGTGGCGCCGTCGGCGTGGCTGGTAAGCAATGCATTACCCAGCTGTGGCTCGTAGGTGAAGGTCACGCGCTTGCCATCGGCCAAGGTGTTGGCGCTGGGCGGTAGCTGCCCGGCCCGGTAGTGATACTGGGTGCTGCGCCCGGCGACTTGCACCGAGCGCTGGCGGCCGAGGCCGTCGAAGGTCTGGCGACCGAGAATCAGGGTGTCGGTGCTCATGCGGGGGCCTGCGCTTGTGCGGGAGTGATGGCAAGGGATTCCACGTGCTGGTCATCGCTGTGGGCAGCGAAGGTCCAGGCCAGGCGGGTACCGTCGGGCAGCTGTTGTTCGACCAGCCGGGAGTAGTGGTCGTAGCGCTTGCGGTTGACGATGTCGGTTGAGCCTGGGACGGTGAGGCGCTCCTCGATGACCCGGTCCAGGCCGTCGCGGGTGAGCTTCAAGGTGCGCACCAACTGGCCGTCGCTGTCGAAATGCTGTTGTCGGGTAGGACTGCCGGCCGCATTCAGCTCGATGACCTGGCGCGGGCCGTTGCGCCCTGCGGCAACCTGCCAGTGCTCGGTACGCTGGCGAACCGGGTCATGGCGAACATGTTGCTCGATGCCCTCGGGGCTGATGGTGAGTGCGGCCTGGCCCCAGTCGTTGTAGGCGGTGGTGGTGGTCAGGCGTAGCGGTGCAAGGCCTTCGCCGAGCCAGTCGACGGCCGTTTCGCTGACTGAACGGCCCATTGCATCAAACTGCGTGTGAGCGACGGTCCTGAAGGTGCCCGGTGCCTGCTGGATGTCTTCCAGCTCCACCCTGACCGTTCGCCCATCCCCATCAAGCCACTGCCGTTGGCGGCGACCGGTGATCTCGACCTGTTCGACCATCACGGGGTTGAGCGCCTCGCTGCTGGCGGCTTGCCTGGCGACGGTGTCGCCCAGGTGGTAGCTGGCCTGGCGCTCGGCCTGGTAGGGGCTGTTGGCGGCCGTGATGGTGCGCACGATCCGGCCTAGCGAGTCTTGGGCGTAGGTCGTGAGTGCCCCTGCCTCGTCACGCTCCCAGTTGGTCAAGCCACTCAGCAGCGAGCGGGCATCGCTGCGGGTCGAGCGGTTCTCGGCGTCATGCTCGAAGCCGATGAGGGTGGTCTGCGTGACCAGCTCATCGTGTTCGGTTCGGTAGTGGTATTCGGTGGTGGTAGTCATGCCATTCAAGGTCGTGGCGCTGCCGGCCAGCCGTCCGTAGCCGGCGCCCGGTATGGTGCAGTAGACCTGGCTAGTGGTTTCCAGCAGGCGTTGCTCGCCCTCATCCCAGCCTTGTTCGCGTGCCACCACGGTGTGGGCAGGTTCGCCGTCGAGCAGCGATGGTAGAGCCTGATACGTATACAGGGTGCCTAGTGTGGGTGCCTGGCCGTCAGCCGGAGCTGGCGTCACGGTCTTGTTCCTGAGCCAGCGTACCCTGCCCAGGGCATCGGCCGGGCAACCGTCGGCACCGGTCGCCGGGTAGTAGCTGTTGTGCTCCTCGACACCGCTGGGGTAGCGCACGTGCAGGATGTTGCCTGCCTCATCGTATCGGTAGGTGGTGGTCTCGGTGCGGCTGGCGCCATCGCGGGCATGATCGATATAGGTCATGGCGACTTGCAGGGGCAATTGGCACCAGGCCGGCTGCTGTTCCCAGGTGAGGCTCGGGTCCACGCCATAGGTGGTGGTCCTGCGTGTTTCACACAGGCCTTGGTGCGTCACTTCGCTGACCAGCAGGTGATGGCGGTCCCAGGTGAAGTGATGGCTGCCAAGGGCCAGGCCGTCGCCGTCGCTCAGGGTTTCGATGACTTCGTAGCGATAGTCGCCTTCGACCTGGTACAGGTTGTCTCGGCCGGTGTGCCATACAAGGGCCTGGTCGCTGCCGAAGCCCAGAAAGTTGTGTTCGCCGAGCCAGGTGTAGCTACGGTTGAGTTCGCTGCCATTGCGGCCCGTGGCATGGGTCCAGGCAGCCACTCGAGGCAGGTAGGGGAAGGGGGCTCCCGGCGGCAGGCGATGGCCATCGCTGTCGCTGGCCCAGTGCACGAAGTCCTCGGCACCCAGCGGGCTGCGGATGTAGCTGGGCAGCAGCAGGGTCGTCGCGCCGGCAAGGTCGATGGGCTCGTAGTCGATGCTGAACGGTTCGTCGACGCCGGGTAGATGGACCTCGGTCAGCCAGTCATTGCTGAGCAGCGCGCGCAAGGTGGCGGGCTGCTGGCTGTGCGGGTTGAGGATGAAGTGCAGCTCGCCCTGGCGATTTTCGAGGGTCAGCAGGGTGCGTTGTTCGTCGCGAATCTGCTGGAGCCTGTAATCGCCCTCGGCGAACGGCAGCCAGTCGAAGAACAGCCTGCGACCTTCCGGCGAGCGCAGCTCGGCCAGCAGGTAACGGCCGCTGTCGCTGTCCTGGCGCCTGAGAATCTCGCATTCCCCGGACTTGTGGTCGACGCGCAGGCTGCCGTCAGCTTGCCAGGTCGCCAGGAAGGTGGTCAGTTTCTGATCGTGCAACGCCAGTCGGCCATTGACGGTGAACTGGGAAGCATCCAGGTCGACGGCGAACTGCTCGCCCGAACTCAGGCGCAGTCTTGCTGCGTTCTGGTCCAGATCGATTTCCGACAGGCCCAGGGCCCAGCCGTGGCCATAACCGCGATCGAGCGGGGAGTTCAGCAGGTTGAAGCTGAGGGTCAGGGTCAGGGTGGGGCCGCAGAGCTGGTTGGCCGGTGGCAGGGGCAGGGCGATGGCCAGGGTGAACTGGCCGGTGCGAGGGTCTACGCCGGTCTTCAGGAAGTCCAGGAAGTTGCTGGCTTGGGTGTGCAGTGTGGACATGCAGGTTTCCTCGGTTGAACCAGAAACGCCAGGCACCCCTTGCGGGGCGCCGAGCCGGTGTATCAGGCGTTGCCCTGGATCACCTGGAAGTCGATGGCCCTACCGTTGTCCTTGCTGAGGAACTCGATGTGATGTTCGTTGCCATTACGGTCGATGATTTGCCACAGGCTCTGCTCTTCACTGAGCGAGTTGTAGTGGCTTGTGTAGAAGCGTTGGTGGTAGCGGTGCAGCGTCATCTGATGAGGGCGTTGGGTCAGGCGGCCCCGCGAACCGGGTACATCCAGTACGAAGGCCTGATCCACACCATGGACGCTCACTTTGGCGTGCTGGCTGTAGTCGTTGGTCAGTTGGAAGGAAATCAGTGCATGGTCCCAGTTGTGGCGTTCGTAGAAGGCGTGCCCATCGGGTGTTGCCTGGGAGCTACTTGCCACGATGAAGTTGTTGGGGTCCCTGAGGCCGAAGTAACCGACCTGATGTTCGACTTCGTCATCCCAGTAGCGCTCGGTGGCGACCTTGTAGGCGATCGTGTCTTCCATCTTCAGTTTGAAGGCCGACTCGGGGAGCCGTTGGGGCGAAATGGACTCGATGACCGCCGACGACTTGAATGGGGCGACGTTGGTTTCGAAATGGGTCTGCTCGTCCTTCCAGATCCCGGCATACAGGGTGCTTACCGTGCCGCCGGGCAGTGTCGAGCTCACGTAGAAGCGGCGGCGGATGGTTCGGGGCGAGGACTCCATCAAGGGGCTGGGCGCAACGCCGGAGGCTGCGTGATAGGCAAAACGCGGGTCGCGCTCGTGATGGGCTTGCAGCTCGGCATCCAGGATGTGGAACTGCCCCTGGTCATCGATCTGCAGCAGTTCGAGCGAGGCCAGGCTTTGTTCGGTGATGGTCTGGCCATCGCGCGGTTCCAGGGTCACGGTCACTTCAACCTGCTGGCGACCGTTGGCGTAGACGCGGTTGGAGTTGGAAGTGATATCGACGCGGAAACGACGAAGCCATTGATTGGCGGATGGTGTGTGGGTCATGAGCCCTTCCTTTGTGGGAGGTGAGGGCTCATTAAAGTGGAAGGAGGGGAGCGGCGAGCGGTAGTTATATATCGCTCGGGCGCTGATGTAAGACGGGATCAATGTTATCTTGTGAGTTTCATTGAATTGCCCGATCTGTGAATTTGCCCGTGACAAATGGCAAGGGCGGTGATGTGCATTGAATAATCGTTGAGTTAGTCGGCTTGGCTAATATCCAAATAGGGCACATTATTCCACGTTAGAAGATTTCCATATGATCCGGTCTTGTTCAGGACCCATAGCTCATGCCCGTTACCATTTTGATCGTAATAGATTATCGAAAAGCCATAATCTTTTTTGGGGCGCTCGATGATACTGTCTGCCCTAAGTCGTGAACCGTACGCACGGCCGGGTACATTATTTATTGTCGCAACATTATAGTACCAAACGCTTACTCTAACTTCGCGGGTGCGGTCGAGTTTATAATGTAGTTGCTCGTACTGCACGCCGTTGCGGGAATTTTGATAGTGCTGGTTGTCGCCGCCCGACGAGTAGCGGAGCTGGTATTTGGTGTCGTGGATCCATAGATGATAAATGTCGATATCTTCATGGGCGCTGTTTGAGTAGTTTTTGTAGCCATATCTGAAATGTTCCGGCTTCAGATCGTAGTTTCGAGGGTAAGGTACGATAATGGATGAACTGTTGGATTTACCCGCGACCGTAACGCCGCCGACAGTCACGTCTTTCTGATAGGTGTGGTAAGTAACACCGCCGAGTACGAGGCGAGCGGCAACCTGCAGGTTTGTGGTGGTATTGGTCGTCAACCAGAAACGTATGGCCTGATCATTCTGGTGGGGGGCCAAACTGTTCTCTGTTGCTGTACCAGGATAAAAGTCGAACAGGTCATAGGGTGAGCGACGTGTGGCAGCGATATACGTGGTATAGCCACTGCCGAGCACTGCACCTGTATCGTAACGCACCAACTGAATACTGTTCAGTTCAGCGGCCGTCAGTTGGACAGGCTGCTGTTTTTCGTCGAGTGCTCGGATCACGATGTCGATGTAGGTGGATTGGTACGTGTTGTTGTAGAGGGGGCAGCTTGTATTGTTGTTCGCGGAACCGATCCCTTTCACCTGGAAGAACGCAATGTTGGCGACACGTAATGGCGTGGTCTGTTCGTCCAGGGCGCTTGTGTTAACCACCGTGAGCTTGGAGCGACGACCCAACGGGTCCGACTGCGTATCGTCGAAGGCGATGGACAAGCGATGACGGTTGCCATGCCGATCGTAGGCGGAGAGTCGGCAAGGGCCCTGGCGATCGGTGCCTGCGGTGTAGTAAGGGATCTGGTTGTCACCTTGCAGTAGCACGATGACGGCGCCGGTGTTGTCAGTCTTGACCTCTTTGACCTGACGCGCAGGGAAGTGAGCGCCCAGACGGATGCTGGTGTCGTAGTGCACCGTCTTGTCACCAGGCCATGCGATGCCGACGTGTGATGCGAAGGTCTGATCTGGCTGATGATCCTGCCAGCGGATCATGCCATTGGTATCATCCGGCTCGAATTGCGCGTAGGAAAAGGGTACTTCAATGGGCATCAAACGGTGCTCGTGAATAAAGCGGGAGCCGCCGACGGTATCGCCTTCGCTTCGGGTCTGAGTCCATTGGTAGTCTTGAGGGAAAACGTAGTTGGGAGTCGGATGGGCATAGAGGTCAATGGAATTTACATAGATGTCGTCAGAGTAATAGTCCTCGCCCTTTCCGCCACCTTCGGCATCCCGGGTGATGGCCACGCGCAGGGTTACTTTGCTGCCAGCCGGCGCTCGACTATGAATATAAAGCTGTTTGTAGCTAGTTTCGCTGTCATTCAGCCAATAGGACGCATTGTCCTCACGGATCAAACTCTTTTCGTCCATGCCGGGAGGTGTCGGCGGTTCGGGGAGTTTGGGTTGAGTCAAGGTTGGGAAATAGTCGAATCGCTTATCATGCTCAGTGCTGTAGAACCAGGGGGCCGAAGTATTATCCTCTGGAAGTGGGTCGTAAATACCGAAGGCTTTCTGGCTGACGATGCGCAAGGACTTGAATTCATTATCGGATAATTTAAGATCACCTTGTGTTTTCGCCAGAATGATGACCTCCACCTGCTGGCGGCTATTGTTGAAGACTGAGGTGCTCGCGGATGAAAGAACGATTTCAAAGTGGCTGAGCCAGTCAGTGATATCTCGCTTAGTTTTCATGGTGGCCTGACCTGATTGTTGGCGTTCAGGTAGTATTCTAATCAGGCGGCGAGCAGTTGAAACCTGGCAAAAATATCAGGTGGCGAGGTCGGCAGTGCCCACTATCGCAGGCGTCGATAAAGGTTGGTAGTCAGAGGCAAAATAATGAAATTGAATAAAAACGCCCGGAAATGGCCGGGCGTTTCATATCGCGTGGGCGATGATTGCTTCACTCCCCGA
Source organism: Pseudomonas sp. GZD-209 (assembly GCF_049310485.1). Taxonomy (NCBI): domain Bacteria; kingdom Pseudomonadati; phylum Pseudomonadota; class Gammaproteobacteria; order Pseudomonadales; family Pseudomonadaceae; genus Pseudomonas; species Pseudomonas sp. GZD-209. The sequence goes on along the minus strand of NZ_JBMOWQ010000164.1, from coordinate 22,009 downwards.
GGACTCCAACAACGCGCTTGGCACAATGCCAGACGCCCGTGGTAGGCAAAGCGCGGGTTGCGCGCGCGATGGGCTTGCAGCTCGGCATCCATTTCCTGGAAAGTTTAAATAAATTTTCCGCTACTGCTCCATCTTCGCTGATGAGAAATACAATAAAGCAAGGAAATGTCGGTGGCTAGACTTGGGGGACATTGCGCCAATGCATAAGGTTTCCGTTGCTGCCCGCCTTACTCCCAACCCATAACAGGTGACCGTTACCGTTTTGGTCATAGTAAGTGACATGGCGGTGAAAATCGGTATCTGGGGAGTTTTCATTGCGATTTACGCGTATTCGGGTGGCATAGGCATTACCATCTCGGTCATTCACCGTCGCAAAATAGTGGTAGGAATTGCTGGGTATCCCCTCCCTTCTGGAGTCGCGCTTGTAGACTCGTATCTCGTGTCGTTTGTTACTGGTGACGCCTTTGTAGACACTTTCGTCGCGGTGGTTTGAATAACGGATTTTGTACTTGCTTTCGTAGAACCAGAGTCTGTAAACGTCGATGTCAGCATTACCATCATCCGAGTAGTCGGTTCTTGTGAATCTAAAATCTGTGGGCCCAAGGTCATAGTTGCGAGGGCGGGGGGCAATAATGGCTGAGCTGTTGGATTTTCCCGCGACCGTAACGCCGCCGACAGTCACGTCTTTCTGATAGGTGTGATAAGTAACACCGCCGAGCACGAGGCGAGCGGCAACCTGCAAGTTTGTGCTGGTATTGGTCGTCAACCAGAAACGTATGGTCTGATCATTCTGGTTGGCTGCCAAACTGTTCTCTGTTGCTGTGCCAGGATAAAAGTCGAACAGGTCATAGGGTGAGCGACGTGTGGCAGCGATATACGTGGTATAGCCACTGCCGAGCACTGCACCTGTATCGTAACGCACCAACTGAATACTGTTCAGTTCAGCGGCCGTTAGTTGGACAGGCTGCTGTTTTTCGTCGAGTGCTCGGATCACGATGTCGATGTAGGTGGATTGGTACGTGTTGTTGTAGAGCGGGCAGCTTGTATTGTTGTTCGCAGAACCGAGCCCTTTCACCTGGAAGAACGCAATGTTGGCGACACGTAACGGCGTGGTCTGTTCGTCCAGGGCGCTTGTGTTAACCACCGTAAGCTTGGAGCGACGACCCAACGGGTCCGACTGCGTATCGTCGAAGGCGATGGACAAGCGATGACGGTTGCCATGCCGATCGTAGGCACTGACTCGGCAAGGGCCTTGGCGATCGGTGCCTGCGGTGTAGTAAGGGATCTGGTTATCACCTTGCAGTAGCACGATGACGGCGCCGGTGTTGTCAGTCTTGACCTCTTTGACCTGACGCGCAGGGAAGTGAGCGCCCAGACGGATGCTGGTGTCGTAGTGCACCGTCTTGTCACCAGGCCATGCGATGCCGACGTGTGATGCGAAGGTCTGATCTGGCTGATGATCCTGCCAGCGGATCATGCCATTGGTATCATCCGGCTCGAATTGCGCGTAGGAAAAGGGTACTTCAATGGGCATCAAACGGTGCTCGTGAATAAAGCGGGAGCCGCCGACGGTGTCACCTTCGTTTCGGGTTTGTGCCCATTGGTAGTCTTGAGGGAAAACGTAATTGGGAGCCGGATGGGCATAGAGATCAAGGTCAGATATTAAGTCCTTATCAGAGTAGTAGTCCTCGCCGTCGGCATCCTTGGTGATGGCCACGCGTAGGGTTAATTTGCTGCCAGCCGGCGCTCGACTATGAATATAAAGTTGCTTGTAGCGAATTTCGCTGTCATTCAGCCAATAGGACGCATTGTCCTCACGGATCAAATTCTTTTCGTCCATGCCAGGAGGCGTCGGCGGTTCGGGGAGTGTGGGTTGAGTCAAGGCTGGGAAATAGTCGAATCGCACATCATACTGGTCGCTGTAGAACCAGGGGGCTGAAGCATGCTTCTCTGGAAGCGGATCGTAAATGCCGAAGGCTTTCTGACTGACGATGCGCAAAGACTTGAATTCTTTTTCGGATATTACCTGCCCACTTTGTGTTTTCGCCAGAATGATGACCTCCACCTGCTGGCGGCTATTGTTGAAGACTGAGGTGCTGGCGGATGAAAGAACGATTTCAAAGTTACTGAGCCAGTCAGTGATTGAGCGCTTGCCTGTCATGATGGCCTCACCTGATTGTTGGTGTTCAGGTAGGAGTCTAATCAGGCGGGGAGCGGTTGAAACCTGGCAAAAATATCAGGTAGCGATATCGGCAGTGCCCAGTCGCAGGCGTCGATAAAGTTCGGAAATCAGAAACCAAATAATGAAGTGGAATAAAAACGCCCGGCAATGGCCGGGCGTTTCATATCGCGTGGGCGATGATTACTTCACTTCCACCGCCAGGCTTTCGGCGATCTTGCTCTGCCACAGCGCAGGGCCGGTGATGTGCACCGACTCACCCTTGCTGTCCACCGCGACGGTGACCGGCATGTCTTTCACTTCGAACTCGTAGATCGCTTCCATGCCCAGCTCGGCGAAGGCCAGGACCTTCGACTTGCGGATGGCCTGGGCCACCAGGTAGGCGGCGCCGCCGACGGCCATCAGGTACACGGCCTTGTTGTCCTTGATCGCTTCGATGGCGGTCGGGCCACGTTCGGACTTGCCGATCATGCCCAAGAGGCCAGTTTGCTCGAGGATCTGGCGGGTGAACTTGTCCATGCGGGTGGCGGTGGTCGGGCCGGCTGGGCCTACCACTTCGTCACCGACCGGGTCGACCGGGCCGACGTAATAGATGAAGCGGCCTTTGAGGTCGACCGGCAGCTCTTCGCCGCGGTTGAGCATCTCGACCATGCGCTTGTGCGCGGCGTCGCGGCCGGTGAGCATCTTGCCGTTGAGCAGGATGGTCTCGCCTGGCTGCCAGCTGGCGACTTCTTCCGGGGTGATCTCGTCGAGGTTGACGCGGCGGGCGCTCGGGCCGGCTTCCCAGACGATTTCCGGGTAGGCGTCCAGCGACGGCGCTTCCAGTTCGGCAGGGCCGGAACCGTCGAGCACGAAGTGGGCGTGACGAGTGGCGGCGCAGTTGGGGATCATGCACACCGGCAGGGAGGCGGCGTGGGTCGGGTAGTCCATGATCTTGACGTCGAGCACGGTGGTCAGGCCGCCCAGGCCCTGGGCGCCGATGCCCAGCTGGTTGACCTTGTCGAACAGCTCCAGGCGGATCTCTTCGATACGGTTCTGCGGGCCACGGGCCTTGAGCTCATGAATGTCGATGGACTCCATCAACACTTCCTTGGCCATGACGGCGGCTTTCTCGGCGGTACCGCCGATGCCGATGCCGAGCATGCCTGGCGGGCACCAGCCAGCGCCCATGGTCGGGACGGTCTTGAGCACCCAGTCGACGATCGAGTCGGACGGGTTGAGCATGGCCATCTTCGACTTGTTCTCGGAACCGCCGCCTTTGGCCGCGACGTCCACTTCTACCTTGTCGCCAGGGACGATGGAGTAGTGGATGACGGCCGGGGTGTTGTCCTTGGTGTTCTTGCGGGCACCGGCCGGGTCGGCCAGGATCGAGGCGCGCAGGACGTTCTCGGGCAGGTTGTAGGCGCGGCGCACACCTTCGTTGATCATGTCGTCGACGCTCAGGGTGGCGTCCCAGCGTACGTCCATGCCCACGCGCACGAACACGGTGACGATACCGGTGTCCTGGCAGATCGGGCGGTGGCCGGTGGCGCACATGCGCGAGTTGATCAGGATCTGGGCGATCGAGTCACGCGCGGCGGGCGACTCTTCACGCAGGTAGGCCTCGTGCATCGCCTGGATGAAGTCGACGGGGTGGTAGTACGAGATGAATTGCAGGGCGTCGGCAACGCTCTGAATCAGGTCGTCTTGCTTGATCACGGTCATGCAGCGCGCTCCTCTTAAAGACGGGAACATTCAAATAGGCACACCGACAACGCACACCGGTATGTCGGCAGTGCCTGGCAAGGCTCCGGCTGGTCGGGCCGGGGCAAAAAGGCGCGGCAGTATACCGCGCCCCGCCGTGGGAAACACCTGCGGGTGGTCTGGACCTTGGTCGGCTGCGGGGCGGGCATCGTTTTTGCTGATGACGTGGGCAGTGTGATGCTATTCAATGGTTTAACGGGTGACATCGACTGGGGCTGCTGCGCAGCCCTTCGCGGGTAAACCCACCCCCACAAAAGAAGGGCCGAAACCTTGGGAAGGGGGTTTTTCCCACAGGGAATGCACCGACCTTGTGGGAGCGGGTTTACCCGCGAAGGGCCGCCAAGCGGCCCCATTGCTTGATCATCAGGCGAGTATTTGGAGATCAATGACATGGCCGAACTGACTGTGGGTGCGCGCCAATGGGCGGTGCCTAGCGGCAGTAATCTTCTGGATGCGCTCAACGGCGCCGGCTACGCCGTGCCCTACAGCTGCCGCGCCGGCAGTTGCCATGCCTGCCTGGTGCGCTGCCTGGACGGTATGCCCGGGGATGCGAAGCCCGAGGCCCTGGCGGCGGACAAGCGTGAACAAGGCTGGCGCCTGGCCTGCCAGTGCTCGGTCAACAGTGACCTGGTCCTGGAACTGTTCGACCCCCGACGCGACGGTGTTGCTGCTACGGTCAGCGAACTGGCCTGGTTCGGCGATGTGCTGCGCCTGCGGCTGCTGCCCGAGCGGCTTTTGCGCTACCAGGCCGGCCAGCACCAGGTGCTGTGGTGCGGTGATGTTGCGCGGCCCTACTCGTTGGCAAGCCTGCCGGGCGAGGAAGCTTTTCTGGAATTTCACCTTGATTGCAGGCGTTCGGGGGCCTTTTGCGACCGGGCCAGGCAGTTACAGGTTGGCGATGAGCTGAGGCTGGGCGAGTTGAGAGGTGGGGCTTTGCATTACGACCCGGACTGGCAGGAGCGGCCGCTGTGGTTGTTGGCAGCGGGGACCGGGTTGGCGCCATTGTGGGGCCTCTTGCGCGAAGCCTTGCGCCAGGGGCATCGGGGGGAGATTCGGGTGCTGCACGTGGCACACACCGCTGAGGGGCACTATCTGAGGCAGTCGTTACAGGCGCTGGACGGGGTGACGGTCGAACTGGTGTTGGCGGCGCAGTTGGATGAGGCGTTGGCTGGGTTGAAGCTGATGTCGCGTCAGACCATAGCGCTAGTGTGCGGGTCGCCTGCGAGTGTGGAACGTTTCGCCCGGCGCTTGTTCATTGCCGGGGTGCCGCGCAATCAGGTGTTTGCGGACGTATTTACCGAGCACGCTTGAGGGCTGAAAAGCATCGCGGGGGGGGGGAAAACCCCCCCCAAACACGAAACCTGGGGTGGGAGAGGGGGGGCCTCTCTACATGTCACACCCTCCCCCCACCTCTCTTTTTTTGGTTGTGGGGGGTTCTTCCCCCCCCCGCGATGGGTACCGCGTGCCGATCAGCCGACCAGCGGGTCACCGACATGCAGGATCTTCATGCCATTGGTGCCACCGATGGTGTGGTAGCTGTCGCCCTTGGTGAGGATGACCCAGTCACCTTGCTCCACCAGGCCACGCTTGAGCAGCTCGTCGACTGCCGCCTGGCTGACCTTGTCGGCCGGCAGCGAAGCCGGGTCGAAGGCGATCGGGTAGACGCCGCGGAACATGTTGGCGCGAGCCTGGGTCGCGCGGTGTGGCGACAGCGCGAAGATCGGCACGTGCGAACGCAGGCGCGACATGATCAGCGGGGTGTAGCCACTTTCGGTGAGAGCGATGATCGCCTTGACGCCGGGGAAGTGGTTGGCGGTGTACATCGCCGCGAGGGCGATGGACTCGTCGCAGCGCTCGAAGGTGGTGTGCAGGCGGTGGCTGGACTTCTGGCTGGTCGGGTGCTTTTCGGCGCCCGAGCAGATACGGGCCATGGCCTGTACAGCTTCGATCGGGTAGGAACCGGCGGCGCTTTCGGCCGACAGCATCACCGCGTCGGTGTTGTCCAGCACGGCGTTGGCCACGTCGGACACTTCGGCGCGGGTCGGCATCGGGTTCTGGATCATCGACTCCATCATCTGGGTCGCGACGATCACCGCTTTGTTGTTGCGGCGAGCGTGCTGGATGATCTTCTTCTGGATGGCGATCAGCTCGGCGTCGCCGATTTCCACGCCCAGGTCGCCACGGGCAACCATCACCGCGTCGGAGGCGCGGATCAGCTGGTCGAGGGTCTCGTCGTCGGCCACCGCTTCGGCGCGTTCGATCTTGGCCACCAGCCAGGCGCTGCCGCCGGCTTCGTCACGTAGCTTGCGGGCGTATTCCATGTCGCTGGCGTCACGCGGGAAGGAGACGGCCAGGTAGTCCAGGTCCATTTCCGCGGCGAGCTTGATGTCGGCCTTGTCTTTTTCGGTCAGGGCTGGCGCGGTCAGGCCGCCACCCTTGCGGTTGATGCCTTTGTGGTCGGACAGCGGGCCACCGATGATCACCACGCAATGCAGGGCATCGCTGGTGGCGGTCTCGACGCGCATGACCACGCGGCCGTCGTCGAGCAGCAGTTCGTCACCGACGCCGCAGTCTTTGACCAGGTCGGGGTAATCGATGCCGACGATGTCCTGGTTGCCTTCGGTGAGCGGGTGGGCGGTGGAGAAGGTGAACTTGTCACCGACTTTCAGTTCGATGCGCTTGTTGCTGAATTTGGCGATGCGGATCTTCGGACCCTGCAGGTCGCCCAGCAGCGCGACGTGGCGGCCGTTCTTGGCGGCGATGTCGCGGATCAGGCGGGCGCGGGCCTTGTGCTCGTCCGGGGTGCCGTGGGAAAAGTTCAGGCGGGCCACGTCCAGGCCGGCGAGGATCAGTTGTTCGATCACTTCCGGCGAGTTGCTGGCGGGGCCAAGGGTGGCGACGATTTTGGTACGGCGGATGGTCATGCACAGACTCCTATAGTGAAGCGCAGCGAAAGGCTACTCCTCAATTGGGCTGTAGTCATTGTTCCGTTGCACTACCGGGAGGCAGAATCAACGGTCGCTTGCACGCTTAAAGCCGCAAGCTACAAGCGGCAAGCTACAAGCAGATGGATGAGCGGCTGATTGATGCATTGCGCCACTTGTAACTTGAAGCTGGAGAATTTCACACAGGCGCCGATACACTTGGCATCCAAGGAGAGTTCCCATGCGCACCCTGATCGTTTTGACCATGGCGGCCAGTGTCGTCGGCTGCACCCGCTGGTCCATGGACCACCATTTGAACAATGCCTACCGCGCCTATGACCGTGGCGACTGCTCGCGGGTCATGCTGGAGCTGTCACAGGTCGACCGCGCCAGCCGCGCACGGCCGTTCATTCATCCGGAAGTGTCGATGCTGCGTGGCCAGTGCCTGGAGCGGCAGAAACTTTACGTGGATGCAGCGCAGACCTACCAGTACCTGATCCAGCAGTACCCACGCAACGAATACGCCTATCGCGCCCAGGCCCGCCTGCAGACCCTGGATAGGCTGGGCTATCTGCGGGGTGAAGCGGCAGTGACCAGCCCGGTAAAAGGTACACCTTGGCGTTAATCCCAAGGTGTCGCCGATTTCATGGTAATGGCCCATCGTGCTGCGCTAATCTGTTAAACAAGTTGTAACGATCACTGCCAGTACCTTGTCTTCCTGGCTCCGGGTACAGGAATACACAGCCGCCATGTTCATCGAACGTCATATACAGCGTCACCAACTGCCTTGCGTACTCAAGGTCTACAACCGCTTTACCGACCAGCAGATCGGCTACCTGGGCAATGCCTCAGAGGATGGCCTGATGCTGATCAGTCAGTTGCCGGTGTTGGTGGGGCCAGACTTCGAGCTGCAGCTGCGCGTGCCGCAGGCCGGTGGCGGACAGCAACTGATCAACCTCACCGCCAGTTGCCTGTGGTGCCGCGAAGACGAGACGCCGGGTCATTACGATGCCGGCTTCATGCTGCTGCAGGCACCCCAGGAATACGATGATTTCGTGCGCTCGCTGCGCGACTACTTCAGTTTCCGCCCGCTCAACGCTTCTGCCTGAACGCTGGCCCTGGCGCCACTGCGCCCGCTAGACTCTGGTCGACCTTGTTACAGGAAGACCCCGTGAGCTCCAGCATCTTCTGGCACGACTACGAAACCACCGGCATCAACCCACGTAACGACCGCCCGTTGCAGGTGGCCGGTGTACGCACCGACCTCGACCTCAACGAGATCGAGGCGCCGATCAGCCTTTATTGCCGCCCCTCCGATGACATCCTGCCGCACCCCGCCGCGTGCCTGGTGACCGGTATCACGCCGCAGCAGCTGGCCAGCCAGGGCTTGTGCGAAGCCGAGTTCATGACCCGCATCCATGAGCAGTTGGCCCGCCCAGGCACCTGTGGTGCCGGCTACAACACCCTGCGTTTTGACGACGAAGTCACCCGCTACAGCCTTTACCGCAACTTTTTCGACCCCTATGCCCGCGAATGGCAGGGCGGCAACAGCCGTTGGGATCTGATCGACGTGGTGCGCACTGCGTATGCCCTGCGCCCTGAAGGGATTGTCTGGCCGCAGCAGGAGGGACGCACCAGCCTGCGCCTGGAGCTGCTCAGCAAGGCCAATGGCATCGACCATGGCCACGCCCATGAAGCGCTGTCCGACGTACGGGCAACCATCGCGCTGGCGCGACTGATTCGCGAGAAACAACCGAAACTCTATGACTGGCTGTTCCAGTTGCGCAGCAAGCACAAAGTGATGGAGCAGATTCGTCTGCTGCAGCCATTGGTACATGTATCAGGGCGTTTCTCTGCCCAGCGTAATTACATCGGTGTGGTGCTGCCATTGGCCTGGCATCCGCGTAATCGCAACGCCCTGATTGTCTGTGACCTGGGGCAGGAAACTTCACCGCTGCTGCAGGAAAGTGCCGAGGTGCTGCGTCAGCGGTTGTACACGCGGCGCGAAGCATTGGCTGAAGGCGAACTACCCGTGCCGTTGAAGTTGGTGCATGTCAATCGTTGCCCGGTGCTGGCACCCTTGTCGGTAGTGCGCCCCGCCGATCAACAACGGTTGGGCCTGGATATGGCGCAATTGCAGAAGCACGCTGAGCAATTGGCCAGTCAGCAGGCCCATTGGCGTGACAAGCTCGAGGTTATTTACGGGGAAGAAGACTTTGCCCCGTGTGAGGATCCGGAACAGCAGTTGTACGACGGATTCATCGGTGATCGAGATAGACGCTTGTGTGAACAAGTACGCACCACAGACCCGGCGCAATTAGCCAAGGGCCACTGGATGTTCGATGATTCGCGCTTGCCCGAGCTGTTGTTCCGTTACCGTGCACGCAACTTTGCCGACACCCTCGACGCACAAGAAAAGGCACGTTGGCAGGCATTCTGCCAGCAGCGTTTAAGCGACCCTGCCATGGGCGCACCGAACACCCTGGGTGACTTCGAGAAGGCGTTGCAGAGCAGTTGGGCAGAGGCTGACGAGGCGGGGAGAGCGGTATTGAAGGCCTGGCAGGCGCATGCCGGGCAATTGAAAATGCAGTTCCAGATTTGAACGCAAGCAGTAAAAAAAACGCCGGCAGCTGCCGGCGTTTTTCAAGTTGTAACTGATTGCGTGATACGCGGATCAGTCCAGCAGGGTGGCCCAGCCTTCAACGACGTCGCCGCCCCATTTGGCTTTCCACTCTTTCAGGGTCTTGTGGTTGCCACCCTTGGTTTCAATAACCTCGCCATTGTGCGGGTTCTTGTACTGCTTGACCTTGCGTGCGCGTTTGGTGGCGGTGACTTTGGTCGCGCCGCGCGGGGCCTTGCTCAGTTTGCTTTCCGGGTCGAGCAGGGCAATCACGTCACGCAGCGACTTGGAGTATTCGCCCATCAGGGTGCGCAGTTTGCCTTCGAACTCCAGTTCTTTCTTCAGCTTGTCATCCTGGGACAGGTTGGCCAGGCGGGCCTGAAGTTCTTTGATGGCTTCTTCGGTGGCGCGGTATTCGTTGATCAGCGACATGGCGTGTTCCTTAATGCATATTCAGGGAGACAGTGCGGGCAATAATAGACAGGCGATACTCGCAAGTAAACAATTAAAAAGTCACGAATCAATTAATAGCAGTGAATGGCCAGATCGCTGTTTGGTTAAAAAAAATTTACATAAATGACAGGTTAATCGCCATACCCCTTTACGAAGAAGGGAGATGGCGCGTGCGAATTTTCCCTGTCGCCGGCGCTGCGATGCCTGTCGATCAATACTGCGTTTTTCCTTCCGGGCCGCTAGAATATGCGCCTTTGCGAAGTTCTGGAGCCCCCTCATGCGCACCTATCGACTGGTGATTGCCTGCCCCGACCGTGTCGGCATCGTGGCAAAAGTCAGTAATTTCCTGGCCCTCTATAATGGCTGGATCAACGAGGCCAGCCACCACTCCGATGAACAGAGTGGCTGGTTCTTCATGCGCCATGAAATCCGCGCCGAATCCCTGCCGTTCGGCATCGAAGCATTCCGCGAGGCCTTTGCGCCGATCGCCGAAGAGTTCTCCATGACCTGGCGGATCACCGACTCGGCGCAGAAGAAGCGCGTGGTGCTGATGGCCAGCCGTGAATCCCACTGCCTGGCCGACCTGCTGCACCGCTGGCACACCGATGAACTGGATTGCGAGATCCCCTGCGTGATCTCCAACCATGACGACCTGCGCAGCATGGTCGAGTGGCATGGGATTCCGTTCTTCCATGTACCGGTCGACCCGAAGGACAAGGCCCCGGCCTTCGCCGAAGTGTCGCGCCTGGTCCAGGAGCACGGTGCCGACGTGGTGGTGCTGGCGCGCTACATGCAGATTCTGCCGCCACAGCTGTGCCGCGACTACGCGGAAAAGGTCATCAACATCCACCACAGCTTCCTGCCGTCGTTCGTCGGTGCCAAGCCCTACCACCAGGCCGCCCTGCGCGGGGTGAAGCTGATCGGCGCGACCTGCCACTACGTCACCGAAGAGCTGGATGCCGGCCCGATCATCGAGCAGGACGTGGTGCGTGTCAGCCACGCCGACAGCATCGAGGACATGGTGCGTTTCGGCCGTGACGTGGAGAAGATGGTGTTGGCCCGTGGCCTGCGTTATCACCTCGAAGACCGCGTGCTGGTGCACGGCAACAAGACTGTGGTCTTCGACTGACCATGGCAGGCCCTCGCGACAAGGCCGGCGCCTGCGCGCCCCCAACCTTGGGCGAAGGCTGCCTGGCGCGTTTCGACCCCGAAGCGCTGCGCGACGAGGACGGCACCGAGTTCCCCGGTGCCGCCGCGTTGTGGCAAGCGCTCAACCCCCCTGAGGCCGCCAGCGCTCCAGCAGCGGACTCGCAAGCAGGCGCACGCGCGCTGCCCCCTCCGGCCGGCCGAGAGAAGTAGCCGGTAATCGAGCGTCAGCTCAGGATCGCCGCGGCAGCCGTCGAACTTCACCCCCAGACCAGCCGGTGCGTTTCATGCAGTGATCTGGCGATCAAGCCAGGCGCATTTGGTCAGGGGTTCGCGGCCTTCGGCCAACAGCTGATGCACGGTGTCCAGCCAGTAGTTGCGGGAGGCTGGATGGCGCATATCGATCGGGTGTAAACCCAGGCGCAATGTATCGGCCTGCTGCCAGCGTCGGTACTGCCAGTCGTTCATCAGCTTCGACAGGCTGCGGCGCCAGGCACTGCGCGCACTCCACACCAGGCCAGGGGCGTTGAATGCGGTGAAGTCCGGCAGGCGATACAGGTAGCGGGCAGTGCTGGTATAGCGCAGCGGCAGTTGGCGCAAGGCCTGCCGAGTGCCTTCGCTCATCAGCCATGCGGGGGCGACGAAGCCGGCGACGGGCCAGCCGTGCTGGTTGAACAGCGCCAACCCGGCTTGCAGGCGTTGCAAGGCTGCCATTTGGTCGAGCCCGTAGAACTCAGCTTCATGGGTGTAGACACGGCGCATGAAGTACTCGCCAGGTCCACGGGGCTGCGGCCCGTCGTCGGCGTGGTAGTAACCATGCAGGGCCAACTCGTCACCCAGGGCCAGGCGCCGCTCGAGCAGGCGGCAGAAGGTCGGTGAGCGGGGCAGGTAGTTGCGGTGGTGGAAGTCCGGGACTACCAGCCAGGTCATCGGCACGCTGCCAAGGGTGTCGATGGCCTGCACGAAGGGCTGGTAGTCGGGCCAGGTTTGCGGCGCGACATCGTGCAGCACCAGCATCAGGCTACGTGCGGCGCCGTCGGGCTCAGCCATGGGCGCGTACCTGCGGCAGGTGGCCGAGTACCGCCTGGTAGTGCAGCAACAGGCCGTTGACCACCTGGTCCCAGCTATAGTGCTGCTCCACATGCAAGCGGGCCTGGGCACCGAGGCGGCCCACGCCGTCCTCGAACGCTTCGCGCACCCCGTCGGCCATGGCCTGGCTGTCGTTGGGGCGACACAGGCGGCCACACTGCTCGGTGACGATCTCCCGGAACGCGCCTGCACGTACGGCGACCACCGCCGTAGCGCTGGCCATGGCTTCGAGAATCACCAGGCCAAAGGTTTCCTGATTGCCGGCATGCAGCAGCAGGTCGGCACTGGCCAGTAGCCGGGCGACTTCCTGCGCTGGGCAGAAATGGTCGATCACGCTGACGTTGTCCGGCACGCTGGCCGGCATGTTCGAACCTAGCAGCAGCAAGTGGTAGCGGTGGCCCAGCAGGCGCATGCAGTCGAGCAGTACCGGCAGGTTCTTTTCCCGCGAGCCACGCCCGGCGAACACCAGCAGGCGGCTGGTTTCAGCGATGCCCAGCTCGGCGCGCAGGCCGGGGTCGTGCTGGGCCGGGTTGAACAGTGCCAGGTCAACGCCCAGGTGCTGCACGTACACATCCCTGATCCCCAGCCGGCAAAGCTTGTCGGCCATCACCTGGCTTGGCGCCAGCACCCGGTCGAAGTTGCCGTACAGCTTGCTCACATAAGCCTCGACATTGGGCGTGCACCAATGGCCCATGCGGTTGCTTGCCAGCAGCGGCAGGTCGGAGTGATAGAAGCCGATCACCGGTACACCGAGCTTGCGCCGTGCCTCCAACGCGGCCCAGGCGGTGAGGTAGGGGTCGCCGACTTCGATCAGGTCGGGCTGCAGGCGGCGCAGCATGTTGCACCAGGGGGCCAGGCGCAGCGGGAAACGGTAGCCGTTGCCGAATGGCAGGGGTGGGGCGGGGACGTGGTGGATGCCATCGGCGTGGCTGGCGCTGGGGCCGGGGATCAACAGGCTGTGGCGTACGCCGGGCATGGCGCCGAGGCGGCGGTGTTTGGCATCGAGGTACGTCCGCACACCACCGCTGGCTGGAGCGTAGAACATGGTGATGTCGGCGATGTGCACGATCAGCATCCCTCCGGGGTCGACTTCAGGATCGTCATCGGGGGTGATACGCCGACGATGATTCGCCCTGAAGGTTGACCTTATAGAAGGATAGTTTGTTCGATCGGGCTGTGGGCTGGCAGGGGGAGCGGCGCTGGCTTCTTCGCGGATGAACCCGCTCCCACAGTGATCGAGACAGTTTCAGGCACTGTGCAGATCCTGTGGGAGCGGGTTCACCCGCGAAGCAGGCAACTTGGTCAGAAGGTCAGATGCGGAAGCTGCCGACCAGGTGCTTCAGGCGGCCGGCCTGCTGCTCGAGGTCCGAGCAGGCGCGCAGGGTGGCCTGCAGGTTCTCGACGCCTTCCTGGTTGAGCATGTTGATTTCGTTGATGTCCATGTTGATCGAGTCGACCACGGCGGTCTGCTCTTCGGTGGCGGTGGCCACCGACTGGTTCATGCCGTCGATTTCGCCGATGCGCTGGGTCACGCTACCCAGGCGCTCGCCGGCCTGGTTGGCGATCTCCATGCTGTCCTGGCTGTGGCGCTGGCTCTGGCCCATGGTGTCGACCGACTCGCGGGCGCCGATTTGCAGCTCCTCGATCATGGTCTGTACCTGCTGCGCCGACTCCTGGGTGCGGTGGGCCAGGTTACGCACTTCATCGGCGACCACGGCAAAGCCACGCCCGGCTTCGCCAGCACGCGCAGCCTCGATGGCGGCGTTGAGCGCCAGCAGGTTGGTCTGCTGCGAGATGCTGGTGATCACCTCGAGAATCTGGCCGATGTTGACGGTCTTGTTGTTGAGCGTCTCGATGTGCGAGCTGGAGGTGACGATCAGGTCCGACAGGCGGTTCATCGCATCGATGTTGCGCTGCACCACGTGTTGGCCTTCCTCGGCCAGCAGGCGTGCGGAGCTGGCGTGCTGCGACGCCTGGGCGGCGTTGCCGGCGATCTCCTGGGCGGCGGCACCCAGTTGGTTGATGGCGGCAGCGACGCTGTTGGTGCGGTTGGACTGCTCGTCGGAGTTGGTCATCGACGAGTTGGAGGCGCTGATCACCCGCAGGGCCACTTCGTTGACCTGCTCGGTGGCCGAGGACACTTCGCGGATCGAGGTGTGGATGCGTTCGACGAAGCGGTTGAACGCCGTGCCGAGAATGCCGAACTCGTCGTGGTTGTCGATCTGCAGGCGGCGGGTCAGGTCGCCTTCGCCTTCGGCAATGTTCTCCATGGCGCGGGTCATGGTGTGCAGCGGCTGCAGCAGCACACGGATCAGCAGGCCGAGCAGGGCGATGATGATCACCACCGCCACCAGGGTGGCGATGACCGCCGAGGTGCGGAAGTTGCTGAGCATGGTGAAGGCTTTGTCTTTATCTACCGACAGGCCGATGTACCAGTTGGCCGAAGGCAGGCCCTTGACCGGGGTGAAGGTCAGCAGGCGGGTCTGGCCATTGAGTTCGACTTCAGTCAACTCACGGGACAGTTTCGGTGTGTGCTGCGGGAACAGGTCCGACAGCGACTTCATCACCAGGTTCTTGTCCGGGTGCACCAGGATCTTGCCTTGGTCGTTGACCAGGAAGGCATAGCCCATGCCGCCGAAGTTCAGCGAGTTGATGATCTCGACCAGGCCGTCGAGGGCCAGGTCACCACCGACCACGCCGACCGAGCGCGAAGCGGTGCTGATGATCGAGATGACCATCTTGTTGGTGGCCATGTCGATGTAGGGTTCGGTGAGCATCGGCCCGTTGGCGTTCATGCCGTCCTTGTACCAGGGGCGCACGCGTGGGTCGTAGCCATCGGGCATCTTGGTGTCCGGGCGCACGGTGAAGGTGCCGTCGGGCTGGCCGAGGTAGATGGTCAGGAAGCTGGAAGTGAGGGCATTCTGGCCCAGCAGGGGGCCGATGTTCTGTGGGTACTGGGCAAGGTTCTGGGCAACGTTCTCGACCAGCTTGATGCGCCCCTCGAACAGGTTGCGGATGTTGGTGGACGTGGATTCGCCCATCTCAGCCAGGTAATTCTCCAGGTTCTCGCGAATGGCATTACGCTGGAGGTAGTCGTTGTACAGGGTGAACAGGCTGAAGGCGAGGATCACGATGAGTGATGCCGCCATAAGAATCTTGTGGCTGAAACGAAGGCTTTTATTCATGACGTGATCGCGTCCGCTAAGGTTTTTTTATCGGGTCGTTCGCACAAAGCACGGTGGGAAAACAGTGCAACAGGTCCCGTGGGTCCTTTTCGGGTTGTAACTGTCTTTCTGTTTGGAATCATTTTGAAATATCGGCCGTTACCACGCAGAACTTGAGCAAAGGATGAAGAAGATGCCGGATTCTTTTCAAATGCTTGTAGGCGCTGGCCCTGACGGTCAGCCGGTGTCCCAGGCCATGCGCCTGGCCAATCGCCACGGGCTGGTGGCGGGTGCCACAGGTACCGGCAAGACCGTCACCTTGCAGCATCTGGCCGAGCTGTTCAGCGATGCCGGTGTGGCAGTGTTCGCCGCTGATGTGAAGGGCGACCTGTGTGGCCTGGGCGCGGCCGGCGCGCCGCAGGGCAAGGTGGCTGAGCGTATTGCCGGGATGCCTTGGCTGAACCACCGGCCGCAGGCCTACCCGGCCACCTTGTGGGATATCGCTGGCCAGTCGGGGCACCCTTTGCGCACCACCCTGAGTGAAATGGGCCCTTTGCTGCTGGGCAACCTGCTGGAGCTTACCGACAGCCAGCAGGCAGCCTTGTATGCGGCCTTCAAGGTGGCAGACCGTGAGGGGTTGTTGTTGCTCGACCTCAAGGACCTCAAGGCCTTGTTGGCGCACTTGAAGGACAACCCGCAACTGCTCGGCGAGGACAGCGCGCTGATGACCAGTGCCTCGACCCAAGCCCTGCTGCGCCGGCTGGCCACTCTGGAGCAGCAGGGTGCCGAGGCGCTGTTCGGCGAGCCGGCGTTGCAATTGCAGGACTTGCTGCACCCTGATAGCGACGGCCGTGGCCGCATCCATTTGCTCGACGCCAGTCGCCTGGTGCATGAGGCGCCCAAGGTCTATGCGACCTTCCTGCTGTGGCTGCTCGCCGAGCTGTTCGAGCAATTGCCCGAGCGCGGTGATGCCGACAAGCCGGTACTGGCGCTGTTCTTCGATGAAGCCCACCTACTGTTCAACGATACGCCAAAGGCGTTGCAGGACCGCCTGGAGCAAGTGGTGCGGCTGATCCGCTCCAAAGGCGTGGGGGTGTATTTCGTCACCCAGTCGCCCGGCGACCTCCCTGATACCGTGCTGGCCCAGTTGGGGTTGCGTATCCAGCACGGCCTGCGGGCGTTCACCGCCAAGGAGCAGAAGTCATTGCGCGCCGTGGCCGATGGCTTTCGCCCCAACCCTGCGTTCGACAGCCTGACGGTGCTGACCGAGCTGGGTATCGGGGAGGCGCTGGTGGGCACCCTGGAAGAAAAGGGCACACCGGCGGTGGTTCAGCGGGTGCTGATTGCCCCACCGCAGTCGCGGATCGGGCCGTTGAGCGCGGCCGAGCGCAGCGCGTTGATCGCGGCTTCGCCATTGCTGGGCCGTTACGACAAGCCGATCGACCGCGAGTCGGCCTATGAAATGCTCTTGCAGCGCAAAGGCGCGCCGCTGGAGCCTGCGCCCGAGCCCAAGGCCGATGAGGAAAGCCTGGCCGACAAGGCCGGCGAGTTTCTGCAGAGCGCGGCCGGGCAGGCGATCAAGTCGGCGGTGCGCCAGGCGGCCAACCAGTTGGGGCGGCAGTTGGTGCGCGGGTTGATGGGGTCGTTGCTCGGCGGCAAGAAGCGTTGATGCAAGGGGCCGCTGTGCGGCCCAATCGCTGGCAAGCCAGCTCCCACAGGTAAGGCTAGTGCGGTCAGTGTGGGAGCCGGCCTGCCGGCGAAAGGGCTGCAAAGCAGCCCCAAGGCATGGCTCACAGCCGCGGGTAATCGATGTACCCCACCGGCCCCTTGCCATAGAAGGTTTCCGGATGCGGCGCATTGAGTGGCGCATCGGCCGCCAGCCGTGCCGGCAGGTCGGGGTTGGCGATGAACGGAATGCCAAAGGCCACCGCATCGGCCTTGCCGCTGGCCAGGGCGGCATTGGCGCTGGCTTTGTCGAAGCGCTCGTTGACGATGTACGGGCCGCCGAACGCTTCCTTTATAAGCAGGCCAATACTGTCGTCGGCTTCCTTCTCCCGTGAACAGATGAACGCGATACCGCGCTTGCCCAGTTCCCGGGCCACGTAGGTGAAGGTCTCGGCGCGGTCGGCGTCGCCCATGTCGTGGGCATCGGCGCGAGGTGCCAGGTGTACGCCGACGCGGCCGGCGCCCCACACCTCGATGGCTGCGTCGGTCACCTCCAGCAGCAGGCGCGCACGGTTTTCCAGCGAGCCGCCGTAGCGGTCGCTGCGCTGGTTGGTGCTGCTCTGCAGGAACTGGTCGAGCAGGTAGCCATTGGCGCCATGGATCTCCACACCGTCGAATCCGGCGGCCTTGGCGTTCTCGGCAGCGCTGCGGTAGGCCTCGACGATGTCGGCGATCTCTTCGGTTTCCAGGGCGCGCGGGGTGGGGTAGTCGCTGAGCGGCCGCACCAGGCTCACATGGCCCTTGGGCTGGATGGCGCTGGGGGCTACCGGCAGCTCACCGTTCAGGTACGACGGGTGGGAGATGCGCCCGACGTGCCACAGCTGCAGGAAGATGTGCCCGCCGGCGGCATGGACGGCCTTGGTGACGTTGTGCCAGCCGCGGACCTGCTCGTCGTTCCAGATGCCTGGGGTGTCGGGGTAGCCGACCCCCATCGGGGCGACCGAGGTGGCTTCGCTGAGGATCAGCCCGGCGCTGGCGCGTTGCACGTAGTACTCGGCCATCAGCGCGTTGGGTACCCGGCCTTCGTCGGCACGGCAACGGGTCAGCGGGGCCATGATGATGCGGTTGGGTAGTTGCAGGTCGCCCAGTGTGATTGGATCGAACAGCGTGGTCATACCGATTGCCTCGCAGCTATCAATTGGAAACCGTGGCCAGTTCGGCGTCGCTGCCGCGCTGGTTGAAGGTGATCAGGGTGACGATCAGCGCCAGTACCGCCAGGGCCGCCGCAGCCAGTGGCACGCGGGTCAGGCCGAAGCCGTGGGCGATGACACTGCCGCCCACCCAGGCGCCCAGGGCGTTGCCCAGGTTGAACGCGCCGATATTGAGGGTCGACACCAGGTTCGGTGCTGCCTTGCCGTAGGTGACCACGTTGACCTGCAGTGCCGGTACGGCGGCGAAAGCAGCGGTGGCCCAGAGGAACAGGGTGATCTCGGCGGGCACCAGCGCCGTGCTGGTCCAGCTCAGCGCGGTGGAAACCACGGCCATGGCGGTGAACACACCCATCAAGGTGGCGCCCAGGCGTCGGTCGGCGAGCTTGCCGCCGACAATATTGCCCAGGGTCAGGCCCAGGCCGATCAGCAGCAGCGTCCAGGTCACGCCACGCGGCGACACGCCAGTGACATCGCCGAGCAGCGGCGCAACGTAGGTGAACAGGGCGAACATCGACGCCGAAAACAGCACGGTCATGCTCAGCGACAGCCAGATGCCGGCGCCTTTGAGCGCAGCCAGTTCGGCGCGCATGTTCACGCTCTGCTCTTCGGCCTGGCGTGGCAGGAAGCGCAGCAGGCCGATCAGTGCGACCACACCGATGCCGGTCACCGCCCAGAATGTCGAACGCCAGCCGGCGACCTGGCCCAGCGCAGTGCCCAGCGGCACGCCCAGTACGTTGGCGAGGGTAAGGCCGGTGAACATCAGCGCGACGGCCGAGGCGCGGCGGTTGGCCGGCACCAGGCTGGCCGCCACCACCGAGCCGATGCCGAAGAACGCGCCGTGGCACAACGCGGTGACCACCCGGGCGAACATCAGCAGGTTGTAGTCGCCGGCCACCGCGCACAGCAGGTTGCCAATGATGAACACGCCCATCAGCGCCACCAGCGCGGCCTTGCGCGGCAGGCGAGCGGTGGCCAGGGCCATGAACGGCGCGCCGATGGCCACGCCCAGGGCGTAGCCGGTCACCAGCCAGCCGGCACCGGGGATGCTGACGCCCAGGTCCTGCGCGACATCGGGCAGCAGGCCCATGATGACGAACTCGGTGGTGCCGATGGCGAAGGCGCTGAGCGCCAGGATCAACAATGAAAGGGGCATAGCAAGGTCCTTGTCAGAGCTCTTGGCTCATCTGCGCGAGGAACGCCTGGATGGTGGCCTCGTTGCGTTTGAAGAAGTGCCATTGGCCGATCTTCTGGCTGCTGATCAGGCCGGCGCGCTGCAGGGTCGCCAGGTGGGCCGAGACGGTCGACTGCGACAGGCCGCAGCGTTGGTCGATCTGCCCGGCACACACACCCTGTTCGGTGCTGTGATGCTGGTCGGGGAACTGCGCGGCCGGGTCCTTCAGCCAGCTGAGGATTTCTCGCCTAACCGGGTGGGACAGGGCTTTTATTATTTCGTCGAGATCGAGTGGCATGGATGGGCTCGTGGTGTATAGCGGTATATCGCGATGGGGCGAAATATAAATCGGTATTTCGCGATATACAAATATGAAAAGGTTCTGAGTTGATCGAAAATCGCTATATCGGGTTATGACGATATAGGTTGGCGCAGTGCTAGACTGCGGCCATGAATTACCTCGCACACCTGCACCTGGGCGGCCCGGCGCCGCAACAACTGCTCGGCAGCCTGTATGGCGATTTCGTCAAAGGCGCGCTGGAAGGGCGCTTTCCAGCTGAACTGGAAGCCGCGATCCGCTTGCACCGGCAGATCGACAGCTACACCGACAGCCACCCGTTGGTACTGGCCGCGCTGGCGCGCTTCCCGCGTGAGCGCAGGCGTTACGCCGGGATCGTCCTGGATGTGTTCTTCGACCATTGCCTGGCGCGGCACTGGGGGGAGTACGCCGACCAGCCGTTGGCGCAGTTCACCGGCAACTTCTACCGTGTGCTGTTGGCCGAACCGCAATTGCCGGGGCGGCTGGCGCGTATTGCGCCGTTCATGGCCGCCGATGACTGGCTGGGGGCGTATGGCGATTTCGCCACGCTGGAACAGGTATTCGGCGGCATCGCCCGGCGTTTGTCGCGACCGGAAGGCCTGCAAGGGGTGATGCTGGAGCTGGAGCGCCTGTATGAGCCGTTGCTCACGGATTTTCGGGCGTTCTATCCACAGTTGCAGGCGTTTGCGGCGGCGGGGCGCTGAGGCGCGCAATCAGCCCAGCAGCTGCTTCATCTGTATCAGTGCAACCCGGCTGTGATTCGGTGCCTGGCGTTCCTCTATATGGAAGGGGGTGAACCCAAGCTGCGGATAGAGCAACAAGCCTGCAGTATTGTGGTTGAAGCACGACACCCAGATTTCTTGCGCTGCGAACTGTTCGCGGGCCAGCGCGATCATGCACTGCACCAGATAGCGCGCCACGCCCTTGCCGCGTGCGGCGGGGGCGACCACCACGTTACCGAGCGCACAGATGCCGCCGGCTTCTGCTTTATAGAAGTTGGCGAAGCCCAGTAGTACGCCGTCCTCTTCAACCACGGTCGAACCGCTGCGCTGGGCGATGGCCTCGCTCAGTTGGTTGGGTGTCAGCGGGTAGGTGGCTTTGGGGAACATGTAGAAAAGTTCGTCCGGGCCCTGGGGGAAGCAGCAGATGGCAGGGATGTCGGCGGTTTGGACTGGGCGGTGGGTCAGCGGCATTGGGGGCTTCATCCTGAAAGGGTTAGGCGAGCTTGGCGCCTGTGGTTTGGGCATTACCTTATGTAGGGTAATGCCTTGTGTGGGGCTTGGCAGCTCTTGGAGTGGGCGCGGGGGCTTTGCTAAGAATTTAATTGTTGGGCAGGGTTGACGGCCTACTTTAATGCTGTATTATTCGCCTCCCGCAGCGAGACATCGCAGCGGAGAAGCAGTAAGTTGTTGAAATTCCTGAAAAAATTTCAACAAGGCGGTTGACAGCAGGTTGTAACGCTGTATGATTCGCCTCCCGCTACGAGAGATCGCAGCGAGTTAAGCGGTTGAAGCTAAACGAGTTTCTCGGAAAGAACTTCAAAATAAACGCTTGACAGCCAATGAGGAAGGCGTAGAATGCGCGCCTCGGTTGAGACGAAAAGCTCTTAGCCAAACGCTCTTTAACAAATTGAATCAAGCAATTCGTGTGGGTGCTTGTGAGTACGGACTGATAGTCAAAAAGATTATCAGCATCACAAGTGGCCATGCGAGAAATCACATAGTCATTTGAGATTGCTGAGCCAAGTTTAGGGTTTCTTAAAAACCCAAGCAGTATTGAACTGAAGAGTTTGATCATGGCTCAGATTGAACGCTGGCGGCAGGCCTAACACATGCAAGTCGAGCGGATGAGAAGAGCTTGCTCTTCGATTCAGCGGCGGACGGGTGAGTAATGCCTAGGAATCTGCCTGGTAGTGGGGGACAACGTTTCGAAAGGAACGCTAATACCGCATACGTCCTACGGGAGAAAGCAGGGGACCTTCGGGCCTTGCGCTATCAGATGAGCCTAGGTCGGATTAGCTAGTTGGTGAGGTAATGGCTCACCAAGGCGACGATCCGTAACTGGTCTGAGAGGATGATCAGTCACACTGGAACTGAGACACGGTCCAGACTCCTACGGGAGGCAGCAGTGGGGAATATTGGACAATGGGCGAAAGCCTGATCCAGCCATGCCGCGTGTGTGAAGAAGGTCTTCGGATTGTAAAGCACTTTAAGTTGGGAGGAAGGGCAGTAAGTTAATACCTTGCTGTTTTGACGTTACCGACAGAATAAGCACCGGCTAACTCTGTGCCAGCAGCCGCGGTAATACAGAGGGTGCAAGCGTTAA
>NZ_JBMOWQ010000163.1:0-35240 GCF_049310485.1 Pseudomonas sp. GZD-209 | reverse complement strand
GAGGGTGTCAGAAATTTTGTGTTCGGGCATACCATGAGTAAGAGGTGCATGTATGCCAACCAAAAAGAAACCGCTTCGAGAGTTACCGAAGGTCCCGAAAGAGCTGCTTGAACAGTTTTCCGCGACCCCGCTGATGACCGCCGAGGCCATTGAGGAGGCCTCTGCCGCCTTCAAGAAAGCACTGATCGAGCGAGCCCTGAACGCCGAACTTGGTCATCACCTGGGCTATCCTCCGGGCGCGCAGCGCCCAGAGGATGAGACCAACCAGCGCAATGGCACGAGTGGCAAGACTGTGCTGACAGGCGATGGCCCGCTACGGCTGGATATCCCTCGGGACCGTGACGGCAGCTTCTCGCCCATTCTGATCCCCAAGCATGAGCGCCGTTACACCGGATTCGATGACAAAATCATCGCCATGTACGCCCGTGGAATGACGGTCAGAGAGATACGGGCCTTCCTGTCCGAGCAGTATGGAACCGACGTTTCACCCGATTTCATCAGCTCTGTGACAGACGAGGTCATGGAAGAGATTGGCGCGTGGCAGCAGCGGCCACTGGAGCCGATGTACCCGGTCATTTTCTTCGATGCGCTGCGGGTGAAGATCCGCGAAGAAGGCCTGGTGCGCAATAAGGCCATTTACCTGGCGCTGGGCGTTCTTCCCGACGGGACGCGCGATATCCTGGGCATCTGGATCGAGAACACCGAGGGTGCAAAGTTCTGGATGAAGGTCTTTAACGATCTCAAGAAGCGTGGCGTCGAGGACGTGCTGATTGCCGTGACCGACGGCCTCAAAGGCATGCCAGAAGCCCTCAGCGCAGTATTTCCAGAGACGACGTTGCAGACATGCATCGTGCACCTGATCCGCAACAGCCTGGACTATGCGGCGTGGGACAAGCGTCGAGAGCTGGCCAAAGCGCTGAAACCGATTTACCAAGCCATCAATGCCGAAGCGGCTGAGCAAGCACTCGATGAGTTTGAGAGCGGGCCGTGGGGCGAGAAATATCCGACGGTGGTGGCTGCCTGGAGGCGCGCCTGGGATCGAGTGATTCCATTTTTCGTCTTCCCACCGGCCATCAGGAAGGTGATTTACACCACCAACGCCATTGAGAGCATCAATGCTCAGCTACGCAAGATCATCAAGACCCGGGGCCATTTTCCGAACGATGACGCAGCCACCAAACTGATCTGGCTGGGGCTGCGAAACATCACGGCGAATTGGGGCTCGGCGGCGCATGATTGGAAAAGTGCAATGAATCAGTTTGCGATTCTGTACGGAGATCGGTTCATCAGGCCGACCTGGTGAAAATCATGGCCTGCCTAGCGGCAGGCCATTACCGGCCCGAACACAAAAAAACTGACAGTCCCTGCCTGTACGGACCTCATCGCCGGCAAGCCGGCTCCCACAGGTACGCGCCATGCCTGAACCTTGCGCCGCCCACTGTGGGGGCTGGCTTGCCAGCGATGCGCCACGACAGTGGCGCCCTCTTCACTGATTCAATCTTGCCCCCAAGTCTTTAAGACTTTCCCCATTCCCCGTAGTCCATTTCCCAAACATACTCCCAACCCCTTTCAAGCCATTGCGGTGGTCTGAGTCGGCTTTTAGTCTCGGCCGGTCGTTGCAAAATCAACGACCGGCTTTGACAGGCCGACCGAAGTTACCAACGCATCAATTGGCTTTTATGGCGGTTGTGCGTGGGGCACTTTCGAGTGCGCCGGGTTCCTAGCTTCCTCGGTCTGTCAACCCACGTACCGCCGCCACCCTCTTGTTTGACAGCAAATCGTGGTGGCTTCATTTCATGAAGCTGGGAGTTCACCATGTTGAAGATCGTCCCCGATCCACCCCACAACCATCACTCTCTCGAAAACACCCTCATCCAGGCCGCGGAATACGCCTTGTGCGCACAGGCTGTGGCGCAACAGGCCATTTCGGTCCAGCCCAAGCCGCCCGCGTCAATTCTGATCATGGCGTTGATGCATGAGATCGAAGCGCTGCGGGTGCTGCTCGAGTCGGCGTTGATTCAGGTGCAGATGCCGCAGATGGAGCGCCGGGCGTTTCACTAGGCCGTTGGTCATGCGTCGTCTGGGCTGGCGCTATCGCGGGGCAAGCCCGCTCCCACGCCCCCCCAGCCCGCAGCGTTATGCCTGCGTGGGAGCGGGCTTGACCCGCGATAGGGCCCGCCCAGGCACCGATCATTTCAGGGAGAGTGAGCAATGAACACAGACGACACCACGCCCCGCACCACTGTGGGCAAGACCAAGTTCTACCAAGGCGAAGGGATGACCGCTCCGTTGTTCTGCATCGAGCCCGGCATCCCCTGCCAACATGCGCGGGACCAGGCTTCAGAGCTGATGGGCTGCGTGCGCGACCTGACCATCAGTGGGATCACGGAGGAAAAGCCGCAACTGCTGTGGGCATCGTATTGCCTGAGCGCGCTGGCCAAGGCGCTGCTGGATGATGCGCAGTTGGGGATGAATCACTGAGCCTCCACATCTGTTTTGGCTACGGCTCTACGGTGAGAGAGGCGACGCCTGCCTTGGAGCATGACGACGGATTTGCAGCGCTCTCAAGATCGAGCACCGCACACGCGGCGCTTCGCGGGTAAACCCCACACAATGAACTTGCACGTCCACTGTAGGAGCGGCCCTTTCGCGACACAAGGCCGCTCCTACGGGCAGACTTGCAAGTTCAGGCTCAACCCTGCTGGCAACCCTCGCCCATGGCACGGTACTGCAGCGTGTGCACCTGCCCTTGATGATCCTCATAGGTCATGGTGGCGGGTACCACTTCACAGACGTTGGGAATGGTCGACAGGTTGATCACGCGCTTGATGTCGAGGTTGGTGGAGTAGTCATACTGCTCGACCACGGGTTGGCTGGTGGCGGGCTTGGCCTCGTCTGCCAGGGCGAACGAGGACATACCGACCAATGCAAGAATCAGTAGGGCTTTCATGGGCAACGACCTTGATGGCTAGCAAGCTGATCGAGTGACTTCTGATGCCGTCAATGGCGCGGAGAAGTTGTCATCGGCGATGCAGATGACACGAAGTACCGATCCCGCTGTGTCGTACTGCTGGGGGGATGAGGAAAAGTCTACTCCCCGCCTGGAATAGTTGAACCCCGAAGTAGGACAATCACCCTTGCCGGTTTTGCAACAATCTGCGACAAAGCCAGGCCCAGATCGTTACCCGCCATTGCATCGCCTTTGACCATGCCCACACTGACCTTCACTCACCTCCCTCACCTGCAACGCCGCCTGCTGGACCATTTCTACCGCCAGCACGGCTCACGCATGCGCGCCGCCGGCGAGGGCGAGCAGTGGGTAGCGCGCGCAGGCGACATGATCGCAGGGATGAACCTGATAAGCGTGGCGGGCGGCCGCTGGCTGACCGGGCTGTTCGTCGCGCCGGGCTGGCGTTGCCAGCGGGTGGCAGCACGGCTGATTGAAGCAGGCCTGCAAGGCAGTGCTGGGCCCACCTGGCTGTTCTGTGAGCCGCAACTGGCAGCCTTCTATGAGCGTCTGGGCTTCAGCGTTACCGAGCAGTTGCCCGAAGCCCTGGCCTCGCGCCTGGCCCGGTACCGGCGCAGCAAGCCATTGGTGGCGCTGGTGCGCAATCAGTCCTCGGCCACATCAAGCCCGGGGAACAGCACCTCGGTGTAGCCGAACTTGCTGAAATCCTGGATGCGCGAGGGGTAGAGCCGGCCGATCAGGTGGTCGCATTCATGCTGCACCACCCGGGCATGGAAGCCGTCGGCGAAGCGGTTGATCGGGTTGCCCTGCGGGTCGATGCCCGAATAGCTGATGTGCTTGTAACGTGGCACCACACCCCGCAGGCCCGGCACCGACAGGCAGCCTTCCCAACCGTCCTCGACCTCCGTGGCCAGCGGCGTGATCACCGGGTTCAACAGAATGGTCGTGGGCACCGGCTCGGCGTCCGGGTAGCGCTCGCTGCGCTCGAAACCGAAGATCACCAGTTGCAGGTCGATACCAATCTGCGGCGCCGCAAGCCCCACCCCGCCGACATGACGCATGGTCTCGAACATGTCGTCGATCAACTGTTGCAGTTCGGCGCTGCCGATCATCTTGGCGGGCACGGGCGGGGCGATGCGCAGCAGGCGTTCGTCGCCCATCTTGAGGATGTCACGGATCATCGGGTGTTCGACTCGTGGGGGTGAGGTTCGGGTGTCACCGGGTGTTCATGGCCAAGTACGGTGATGGTTTCCTGCGGATTGTCATGGGCAAAGCCCTTCTCGCCAGGGTTCTTGCCCTCGCTCGACATGTGCTCGATCACCGCGTTCATCTCCGCACCCAGCAACAGCACGGCGGCAGAAATGTAGAAGTACAGCAAGAGCACGATGATCGCACCAATGCTGCCGTACATGGCGTTGTAATCGGCGAAGGTCTTCACGTAATAGGCAAAGCCCAATGACGCGATGATCCACACCACCACCGCCAGCACCGAGCCTGGGGTGATGAAGCGAAACTTCTGCTTCACGTCGGGCATCACAAAATAGATCAGCGCCACCGCCACCATCATCAGGATGATGATCGCCGGCCAGCGCAGCACGGTCCAGACGATGACCACCGCCTCCTGCAGGCCCACCTGGGCGGCGATCCACTCCATGACCTGCGGCCCGAGCACCATCAGCGCAGCGGCGGCCAGCAGCATGCCGGCGATGCCGATGGTGTAGATCACCGACAACGGAATCCGCTTCCACAACGGCCGCCCCTCGGGCACGTCATACGCGGCGTTCATCGCGCTCATCATCAGGCGCACGCCCGCCGACGCGGTCCACAGGGCAATCACGATACCCACCGAGAGCAAACCGCCTTTGGATTGCTGCAACTGGTCGATCACCGGGTTGACCTGCTCCAGCGCCTGGGGTGGCAGCACCAGCTCAGACTGCAGGCGCAGCCAGGAGAAGAAATCCGGCAAATGCAGGAAACCGATCAGGGCGATCAGGAACAGCAGGAAGGGGAACAGCGAGAACAGCATCTGGTAGGCCAGCGCGGAGGCGTAAGTGGACATCTCGTCGTCAAGGAACTCCTTGACGGTGCGCACCAGCACGCGGTGCAGGGGCAGGCCGCGCAGGTCGGGGAAAATCATAGCGTCTCCTTTCGCCGCTTGATCGTCTGAGGGTCTGGCTCACGACAGGGGAAGGCCTGTCAATGCAGACAAGTCTAATAGACCCTGCCGCAGCTGTGGTTGCTCAGTGCGCAGGTTAAGAAAAACGCCACACCCGCCCCCACGTCGTGGGAGCGGGCTTGCCCCGCGATCAGCGCTTCAGGGTCATGGCTTCTTCAACGCATCCTTGGCCTTTCCCACTGCCTGCTGCGCCTCGCCCTTGAGCTCCTGGGCCTTGCCTTCGGCGCGCAGCCGATCATTGTCGGTCACCTTGCCGACGCCTTGCTTGATGTTGCCCACGGCCTCGTTGGCCAGACCTTTGGCTTTGTCTTTGGTGCCACTCATGGGATGTCTCCTTGCGCGAAAGACACGGGAAATCGTGCCGACAGTGGGTCGACCCGCGCCCCTCTGCCAGAGTTTCAATCGGTTCGATTGCCGCCAGCCGAACGGCAAACAGCGGGCGAATACCGCACCGATTCACCTGCCACGGCGCCGCGAAGCCGAACGGCTGCCCTAGAATCGCCCCACACAGCCCGCCCGAACACGGCGCGGCGCATAACAACAAACAGTCAGTGGAACCCCGCACCATGCGCTTGATGCCCGCGCTGGCAGCCCTGCTGCCGCTACTCCCCTTGTCCGCCCACGCCGTTGCGCCTGCCCAAATGCAGACGCTGACCGTCAACCGCTATGCCGACGACGGCCAACCCGGCACCCTGCGCTGGGCCATTGAAACCAGCAACCTGAACCCCGGCCACTACCGCATCGATATCGCCGCCGTGGGTAAACCGCCCCATGTGATCCGGCCGGCCCGAGCGTTGCCGGAAATCAAGGGGCCGGTCAGCATCACCGGCCTGGCCTGGGCCCGCGACGGCCAGTACATCACCCTCGATGGCTCGGCTTATATCAAGGACCAGGGCGTACACACCTGCCCTGGCGCCCTGCCCGGCCAGTACGGCACCAATGTGCGCACCACCACCAACCCCGGCCTGGTGCTGCGCGATACCCAAGGCGTGCACCTGCAGGGCCTGGAAGTGCGCAACTTCTGCATCGGCATCCTGGTCAACCGCGCCAGCCACAACGTCATCGAAGACAACCGGATCGTCGCCAACAAGGGCGGCGCCGGCATCATGCTGACCGGCGACGATGGCGCCGGCAACCCGACCGCCACCACCACGAACAACAACAAGGTCCTGCGCAACCAACTGATCGACAACGGCGATGGCCTGGAGCTGACCCGTGGCGCAGCCTTCAACCTGGTGGCCGACAACCTGTTCCGCTCCACCCCGGCCAACCCGGAACCCTCCCAGGGCATCGAGATCCTGCTGGGCAACGACAACAGCGTGGTGCGTAACCGCTTCGAAAATTACTCCGACGGCCTGCAGATCAACTGGGGCAAGCGCAACTACCTGGCCGCCAACACCTTCAGCGGCAACTCCATCGGCGTCAGTGTCACCGGCGAGGGCAATATCCTCGACGGCAACCTGATCCACGGCAACCGCATCGGCGTGGCGCTGCGCCCGGAGCCGGACATCACCGCCACCCGCCTCACCGCCAACCGCATCTGGGGCAACAGCCAGGATATCCGCCGCTGCGAGGCCGGGGGCTCGTGCGTGGCCGACCAGCGCACCGGCGCCATCGTCTTCGGCGTGCCGGCCCAGGCCCACGCGCTGTACGTGGGTTCGCGCGGCATCGGGGCGCAGTTGGCGAAGCAGGACCAGGCCATCATCTGCGACGGCAAGGGCGAACCCAAACCCTGCCAGCCGCTGCCCAACCATAACCAGCAGCCACCGACACTGCTCGCCCTGCAAGGCAATGTGCTGCGCGGCGAGGTGCAGGGGCCGGCATCAAGCCTGCTGCGCGGCGAGGTGCAGGGGCCGGCATCAAGCCTGCTGCGGGTCGAGCTGTTCGGTAATGCCCAGGCTGAGGCGACCGAGGCCGAGCAGTATCTGGGTGAAGTGCTGGTGAACAGCGATGCCAAGGGGCAGGCTCGGTTTGCTCAGGCGCTTGAACAAAGCGAAGGGCTGCAAAGCTTCACCGCGACCGTCACCACCGCTGATGGCGCCACCTCGGCATTGAGCGCAGCGCTGCGCCGTTGAAGCCACGGACCTTATCGCCGGCATGCCGACGATAAGGTCACCCCCCGCCCCAGGCAGCCATTGCCGATTTCACGTAGCATGCGCACATTCCCACCACCACTGCCCATCGCCATGCTGATCCCCTACGAGCAACTCGAAGCCGACACCCTCACCCGCCTGATCGAGGACTTCGTCACCCGCGACGGCACCGACAACGGCGACGACACGCCACTGGAAACCCGTGTGCTGCGGGTGCGCCAGGCGCTGGCCAGGAAACAGGCATTCATCCTGTTCGATTTCGAGAGCGAGCAATGCCAGCTGCTGGCCCGGCATGATGTGCCGCCGGAACTGCTGGCACCCTAGGCCCCAGGCCTTTTTCAGGCCCGCGCTTTCGCCTGCTGCTCCTTGATCCGTTCGTACACCTCCACCCGGTGCACATCGACATGGCGCGGTGCGCTGATGCCGAAGCGCACCTGGCCATTCTCGACCGACACCACCTGGATGCTGATGTCGTCTCCGATGAAAATCACCTCACCCACTTCACGTCCGATTACCAACATGCTCCGATCCTCCAGCCATAGGGAAAACCGGAGACTGCCTTGATGGCTTTCTCCTACTCAATCACTCCAGGGTGAAAGAGACCTAGCCTACCGACGGAGGTAAAAGGTCCTACAAAAATGCGGCTCAACCAGCACTTTTGCCGGCCTTGGCGCGCATCTTGACCGCCATATCGGCCATTTCGTCATACAGCCGCTGGGGCGCCTGGCACTTGAGCTGCCACGCCTGGCGCCCGGATTCATGGGGCAGGATGAGGAACTCGCCGGCGGCCACCTGTGCATGAATGTACTCGGCAATATCGGCAGCGCTGATGGGCGAGCCTTCCAGCAACTTGCCCACCTGGGCTTTCATTGCCGGGGTCGGCCCACGGAACGAATCCAGCAGGTTGGTCTGGAAGAACGACGGGCAGACCACGTGCACCGCCACCCCGACCTGGCGCAGTTCCACCAGCAGGCTTTCCGACAGCGCCAGCACCCCGGCCTTGGCCACGTTGTAGTTGCTCATGCCCGGGCCCTGCATCAGCGCGGCCATGGAGGCAATGTTGATGATCCGTCCGCGGCTGCGTTCGAGCAGCGGCAGGAACGCCTTGCAACCCTTGACCACGCCCATCAGGTTGACCGCGATCTGCCAGTCCCAGTCTTCCAGCGACAGCTCGCTGAAGAAGCCGCCCGAGGCCACCCCCGCGTTGTTGACGATCACGTCGCAGCCCCCCAGACGCTGTTCGCAGGCCTGTGCCAGGGCGGTGAGCTGGCTGTAGTCGCGCACGTCGCAGCGCTGGGCAAAACCGTCGCCACCGGCGGCGCGCACCTGCTCCAGGGTCTCGCGCAGGCCCACCTCGTTGACATCGGCCAACGCCAGCTGCCAGCCCTCACGGGCCCAGCGCAGGGCAATCTCACGGCCCAGGCCGGAACCGGCCCCGGTGATCATCATTCGCTTGTGCATGGTCGCTGCCTTGTCCTGAACAGTGGGAATGCCCGGCAGTCTAGCGACAAGCAGGGCTGCGCCGGTGTCGCATCAGGCAGCTGAATGTGGGGGTATCGGGCGATTCTGGGGGACCGGCCTGCGTGTACCGACAGCCGATTGAATTTTTACCGGCGCGCACTGGTCGGAAATTGTGAGCGGCCAGCATTGTTCCGCGGCCCTTGACCCCCAACCACGCAAGGACTCCGCCATGACCACGATCCTCATCATCATCCTGATCCTGCTGCTGATCGGTGGCTTACCGGTCTTCCCCCACTCGCGCAGCTGGGGCTATGGCCCTTCGGGCATCGTCGGCGTAGTGCTGGTGGTGCTGTTGATCCTGGTGTTGCTGGGGCATATCTGACCTAGCCAGGCGGCACCAGCCGCAGGTCACCGCGCAGGCGCCGCAACAGCGCCTCGCGGTCCAGCGGCAGTGCGAGGTAGTCGCCCTGGGCGCTCTCGCAGCCCATCCCCAGCAAGGCCAGGTGCTGTTCGGCGCTGGATACCCCGACCACCGTCAGGTGCTGTTCGAGGGCCAGCGCCAGGTTCAGGCAATGCTGCACCACTGCACGGCACCTGGCTTCGTGAGGCAGGCCGCGAATGAAGCGCTCGGCCAGTTTGATCCGGGTGAACGGCAGCTGGCACAACAGCTGGCTGCCTGCCTGGTCGCTGCCGAACTCGGCCAGGCTCAGCTCGCAGCCCAGCGCCCGCAGGCGCAGCAAATTCTCAAGCTCCACCACGGTGATGTGGTAGAGGCTGCGCCCGCTCAGCTCGAAGCACAGGTGACGCATATCGACGCATATCGAAGCGCTGCTGGTGCAGCAAGGTGCGAATACGCAACACCAGCGAGCGGTCCAGCAGTTGCGGCCCCTTCAGGCGCAAGGTGATGCGCAACCGGCGCCCCTCGGCCTGCAGTTCGCTGTGCAGCGCCAGGCCCTGCTCAAGCAGGAGCAACGCCAGCTCATCGAGCAAGCCACAACGTTCCACCACAGGCAGGAAGATCTCCGCTGCCAACACCCCCATCAACGGATGGTGCCAGCACGGTATCAGGTCGACGCCCGTGATGCGCCCGTCGCGCAAGTCGAAACTGGGGAGATAGAACGCCGTGAACTGCCCGTCGCGCATGCCGCGGCGCACCCCTTCCTCACCCGGCCAGAGCACCGCCGGGCGAGGTGAGGCGGTATCCGCCGGCAGCGGATTCGGCAAGCACTGGCGCAGCATCTCCACCGACAAGGGTGGGTCCAGGTCGGCGATGAAACGCATGCCTAGCCGCTCCACCAGTTGCTGGACGCCGCGGCGCATGCTCGGGCTCAGGCTGCAGGTCAACAGCACCGCCCCCGCCAACCTGGCCTTGCCCAGCCGGTGGAGGAACTCCAGGGTATCCATGCTGCCGTCGCTCCCGCCCGTCAGGGCACACACCGCCAGATCTACCCGTCCGGCCTGCTGCAGGCACAGCAGGGCTTCATTGGTATCCTGTGCCTGCAACACCTCGGCACACCCCAGGTAACCAAAGGTCTTCACCGCGATCACCCGCTGGAAGCGGTGCTCTTCGACTACCAGCACCCGCAACCCGACTACCTCCATGTTCCACCTCTCACTGCTCAATCCTGGCCGACGTGCCTGTCACGTGCGGCGCTGTTCTGTATGCTGTAGCGCTGCAACACCCCTTCGAGCTCACTCAGCGCCTGGCAAACGGCCTCCAGTTGCCCGGGCGGGAGCGTGCCGCCGGCACAACTGCGCTCGACCTGCTCGCAGGCTTCGATCACCTTGCGGGCGCGAATGATCCGCGCCCCACCCTTGATCCGGTGAGCCAGCGCAGCCAGTGCCCCCAGATCCTCGTCTTCACCATGGCTTAGCAGTTGGCCGAGGTCCTTGCGGTTGCTGGCCAGCAGGTCATTGAGCAGCGCGTCCAGCGCCTGCTGGTCCCCCCCGGTCAGGCGCTCCAGGCTGCTCAGGTCGAAGCCGTCGCCCACGGCCACGGGCGCGTCGTCACTCACCCGCTGCATGCCCACCAGTGCCAAGGCCAGGGCCTTGAGCCCCAACGGCTTGAAATGGCAGGCATCCATGCCGGCACGCTCGCAACGCTGGCGCTCGCCCACCAGCGCATTGGCAGTCAGCCCCAGCACCCGGCAGGCCCGGCGCCCCTGCCGACGCTCGTGCAGGCGAATGGCCCGGGCCAGGGTGTAGCCATCGAGCACGGGCATGTTGCAGTCGCTGATCACCACATCGAAATCGCCCTGCAACCACGCGCGCAAACCCTGGGCGCCATCTTCGGCAACGCTGGCGCGATGGCCCAGGTAGCCCAGCTGATTGACCAGCAGCAGGCGATTGGCCGGATAGTCATCGACCACCAGTACCCGCAAGCTCTCACTCTTCGCCAGCAGGGCGTCGGGCGCCTCCTGCGCCGCCATCGCTTCGCGGGCGTCGACCCGCTCGAGCCGCAGTGCCAGATCGATCCGCGTGCCCACGCCCAGGGTGCTGCGCAGGTGCATGTGCCCGCCCATCAACTCGCACAAGGTACGGCTGATCGACAAGCCCAGGCCCGCCCCGCGCCGTGCCGACTGACGGTTGTTGCTGGCCTGCCAGAACAGCCCGCCAAGCCGTGACAGCTCCGCCTCGGGGATGCCGATACCGGTGTCCTCCACGGTCAGCTCGACCGCCACCGCACGCGCCTGCACGGTGCTGCGCAGGCTTACCCGGACACTGCCACGGTGGGTGAACTTGATCGCGTTGCTCAGCAGGTTGGCGAGGATCTGCTTGAAGCGCAGCGGGTCGAGCAGCACCTCGGCGTCCGCCGGCCCCTCCAGCTCCAGCAGCAGCTGCAACCCCTTGCTGCGGGCCTGCTGCTCGAATAACTGCACCGCCTCGGCCACATGCTGTTGCAGGCACCCCGGCTGCGGTGCCAGTTGCAGATGGCCAGTTTCGATGCGAGTGACGTCGAGGATGTCGCCGATCAGCCCGAGCAGGCTGCGCGCCGCGTCCGAGGCGACTTCGATCGACAAGCGGTCGAGTACTCCCTGCTCGGCCTTGCGCAAGGCCAGCTCGAGCATGCCCAGCACGGCATTGAGCGGTGTGCGTATCTCGTGGCTCATGGTGGCAAGGAAGTGGGTCTTGGCCTGGTTGGCGCTGTCGGCATCGTCCTTGGCCGCCTGCAGCTGCGCTTGCAGGTGCTGGCGTTCGGTGACATCGATCCAGCCGGCGATCACCCCGGCCTGGCCATCACGCAAACCGCGGTAAGGCAGCATCCAGTGCGACAGGGTCCTTTGCACGCCTTCGCCCAGGCTGACCTGCAGGTCTTCGACCTGCACCCGGCCGCTGGCCAGCACCTCGCGCCAGGCGCCCTGCCAGGCCAGGGCGTCGCTCTGGCCCAAAGGTTGGCCGATGACCGCCGCCTGGCTGACCTGCAAGGCCTGCAGGTAACTGTTGTTGCAGGTCAGCAGGCGGCCGTGCTGGTCGCAGACGTAGATCGGATGCGGTGTGCCGTCGATCATCACGCGCATGAACGCCAGCTGGTCGGCCAGTTCGCGCTCGGCCTGCTCGCGCACCCGCACCAGCCCGCGCAGGTAGCGGACCCAGGCCAGTGCCAGCAGCAGCGACAGGGCGACTGCGGCAAAACCTTGCAGCACCGCCAGCCGATAGCGTTGCCAGAAACTGTCGGCAACGATCACCTCGCTGCGCCAACGGCGGGCCAAGGCGTCCATTTCCTGGGGTGACAGGCTGAGCAGCGCCTTGTTGAGGATCGACTGCAGCTCCAGTGCGCCCCGTGGGCTGGCGAAAGCGAAATAGGCCGGCTCCAGGGTGAGGCTGGCACTGATCTTCAGGCGTGTCGGCGCCAGCCGCTCGGTCAACGCCCGGGCCCCGATCATCGGCACCAGCGCAGCATCGGCACGGCCGCTGGCCACGCGCCAGACCGCATCCACCGGCCCGTCGGACTCGACCAGCCGGATGTCCGGGTAATGCTGGCGCAGATACGCCTTGGGATAGCCGCTACGGGTCACGGCCAGGCGCAGCCCGGTCAGTTGCTCCAGGCTGGACGCCGCAGCGCCGCTGTCCGCAGTGACCAACACCTGCGCCGAACTGGCAAAACTGCGGCTGAACGCCAGGTGCTGCTCACGTTCATCGCTGGGCGTAACGCCGGCGATCAGATCGGCCTCGCCCCGGGCGGTACGCTCGATCATGCGCTCCAGGGTCCCGCCAGCCACCAGGTCGAAGGTCAGGCCGGTGCGCCGGCCAATGCGCTGCAACACATCCACCGCCAGCCCGCGCAGACGCCCCTCGCCGTCGCGGTAGCTGATAGGTGGGTACTGATCGTTGAGCAGCACCCGCAACGGCCCCTGGCCCTGTACCCAACTCAGCTCCTTGTCACTCAGTTGCAGCGGACCGCGCTCCACCAGCCCCTGCCCGCCCCAGCGACGACGGATGCGCGCATGCTCCTGCGGCTCGATGCTGGCCAGCACCGCATCGACCAGGCCGTGCAACGGCGTGTCGTGCGGATGCATGGCGAACCCCAGCGGCTGGCTTTCCAGGTCGGGACTGTCGAAGGCTTCCAGCGGCCCGACCAGCCCTTTGCCGATCAGGTACTGACTTTCCAGTGCGCCGCCCAGGTAAAGG
Organism: Pseudomonas sp. GZD-209; assembly: GCF_049310485.1. Taxonomy (NCBI): domain Bacteria; kingdom Pseudomonadati; phylum Pseudomonadota; class Gammaproteobacteria; order Pseudomonadales; family Pseudomonadaceae; genus Pseudomonas; species Pseudomonas sp. GZD-209. The sequence continues at coordinate 21,913 of NZ_JBMOWQ010000163.1, read as the reverse complement.
TCGGCCTGGCCAAAGGCCAAGGCACCCAGCGCTGCACGGGTGGAGGGGAATACCTGGACCTGCGCCTGAGGATATCGAGCCAGTATGCTGTCGAGCCTGCGGTAACCTTCGCGCATGGCCACGCGCAAAGGCACATCGGCCGCGGGTTCATCCTCTCGCAGCACCACCACTGGCAGGTCTTGCGCATAGGCTTGCGACAGCCGCAGGCCGGCATCGCTGGCCTGCCGGGCAGTCACACTGGCCAGCAGGTCCACTTCTTGCGCCCGCAACGCCTCGATGGCGGCATTGAGCGAGGCATACACACGAATTTGCACGGGCATCTGCAGTTGCCCGGCCAGCAGCCCGGCATAGTCGGCGCTGATCCCTTCGTAGTCGCGCCCGGTACCGAGGATGTCCAGCGGCGGGTTGTCCGGTCTCACCACCGCCAGCCTGAGTTGCTGTCGCGCCCACAGCCAGCGCAACTGCGCTTCGTCCGGGGTCAGCCGGGGGCCGGAGAAGGTCGAGCGGCCGTGCAACTGCGGCAGTTGATCGGCGGGCAGAAGAGGTGCGCAACACAACAACACAGCCAGCAGCCCCCTGTGTATCAGCCCCACGCGATGACCACTAGATCAGCAGGTTGCGACGGGCAACGTCGGCCAGTTCGATCACCGAACCGACCCGTAGCTTGTCCAGCAGCCTGGACTTGTAGGTGCTGATGGTCTTGTTGCTGAGCAGCATGGTTTCGCCGATGGCCTTGTTGCTCAGGCCCCGCGACAGGTGCTGGAGGATGATCACTTCCCGGTCACTGAGGCCGGAAAGGCGCTGCGCTTCGCTGGCGTGGATGTCCTGGCGGTTCACCGAGCTCAGCGACACCTCGGGGAAATAGCTGTAGCCCGAACGCAGGGCCAGCACCGCCTTGCTCAGCTCGCAGAGGTCATCGGACTTCGACACGAAGCCGGCAGCCCCGGCCTTCATGCAGCGCAACGAGAAGCACTCGGCCAACTGCGAGGTGAGCACCAGGATCTTCGGTGGCTGTGGCAGCGCCCGCAACCGGGCCATGACCTGTAGCCCATCCAGGCCGGGCATGATGATGTCGAGGATGACCAGGTCGGGGGTGTGCTCGCGGGCCAGCTGCACGGCATCGACGCCGTTGTCGGCCTGGCCGATGATGTCCAGGCGTTCCTGACGCAACTGCAGGCACACACTGGCGCGGATGAAAGGGTGATCGTCCACCACGAGGGCTTTTTGCATGGCGTTGTCCTCTTCGTTGAGCGGTTTCCTGGCTCGCAGTACGAGTAGACGCGCGAGGCGGCCATTGCGGGCCTTGGGGCACATTGTTCACCCTGCCCCTGGCCCCCGAATGCACGATGCGTCCTAAATCAAACAAGAATTTTCCCAAGATCGAGTCGACCTCCCCTGCTTTTCACCGCACAAAAAAAACGCCCCGCAAGCGGGGCGTTTTTCACATCAGGGTTGGATCAGTGCGACACCGCACCGCTGGCCCCCAGGCCAGTCTGCGAGCGGACGAACTGCGGGTAGAACAGCGCGCGTTCGTCTTCGGCAGCCTTGGACTTGTCGGTGACCGAGAAGAACCAGATACCGACAAAGGCGATCAGCATCGAGAACAGCGCTGGGTACTCGTAGGGGTAGATGGCTTTCTCGTGGCCGAGGATCTGTACCCAGATGGTCGGGCCGAGGACCATCAGGCCCACCGCACTGATCAGCCCCAGCCAGCCGCCGATCATGGCGCCGCGGGTGGTCAGCTTCTTCCAGTACATCGAGAGCAGCAGTACCGGGAAGTTGCAGCTGGCGGCGATGGAGAAGGCCAGGCCGACCATGAAGGCGATGTTCTGCTTCTCGAACAGAATCCCCAGGCCGATCGCCAGTACGCCCAGGGCGATGGTGGTGATCTTCGACACGCGGATCTCGTCCTTGTCGTTGGCCTTGCCCTTGCGCCAGACGCTGGCGTACAGGTCATGGGACACCGCCGAGGCACCGGCCAGGGTCAGGCCGGCAACCACCGCCAGGATGGTGGCGAAGGCCACGGCCGAGATGAAGCCGAGGAAGATGCTGCCACCCACGGCATCGGCCAGGTGCACCGCCGCCATGTTGTTGCCACCCAGCAGGGCGCCGGCGGCGTCCTTGAAGTCCGGGTTGGTGCTGACCAGCAGGATCGCGCCGAAGCCGATGATGAAGGTCAGGATGTAGAAGTAACCGATGAAGCCGGTGGCGTAGAGCACGCTCTTGCGAGCTTCCTTGGCGTCACTGACGGTGAAGAAGCGCATCAGGATGTGCGGCAGGCCGGCGGTACCGAACATCAGCGCCAGGCCCAGCGAGAACGCCGAGATCGGGTCCTTGACCAGGCCGCCCGGGCTCATGATCGCCTCGCCCTTGGCGTGCACCTTGATGGCCTCGGAGAACAGGGTGTTGAAGTCGAAGCCCACGTGCTTCATCACCATCAGCGCCATGAAGCTGGCACCGGACAGCAGCAGCACGGCCTTGATGATCTGTACCCAGGTGGTGGCGAGCATGCCGCCGAACAGCACGTACAGGCACATCAGGACACCGACCAGGATCACCGCAACATGGTAGTCAAGGCCGAACAGCAGCTCGATCAGCTTGCCGGCACCGACCATCTGCGCGATCAGGTAGAACGCCACCACCACCAGCGAGCCGGAGGCCGACAGGGTGCGGATTTCCTTCTGCCCGAGGCGGTACGAGGCAACGTCGGCGAAGGTGTACTTGCCCAGGTTGCGCAGGCGTTCGGCGATCAGGAACAGGATGATCGGCCAGCCGACCAAAAAGCCGATGGAGTAGATCAGGCCGTCGTAGCCCGAAGTGAACACCAGGGCGGAAATACCCAGGAACGAGGCTGCCGACATGTAGTCGCCGGCAATCGCCAAGCCGTTCTGGAAGCCGGTGATCTTGCCGCCAGCGGCATAGTAGTCGGCGGCGGAATTGTTGCGCTTGGAGGCCCAGTAGGTGATGCCCAGGGTAAAGGCGACGAAGGCCACGAACATGGCGATCGCGGCAACGTTCAGCGGTTGCTTCTGCACCTCGCCGGTCAGGGCATCGGCTGCCCACACGGCGGGTGCGAAAGCGCCGCAGGCCAGGACGGCCATAGTTTTGGCATGACGGATCATTGCTTGGCCTCCTCGAGGATTGCCTTGTTCAACTCGTCGAACTCGCCGTTGGCGCGACGCACGTAGATGGCGGTAAGCACGAACGCCGAAAGGATCAGGCCGACGCCCAGGGGGATACCCCAGGTGATCGACGAGCCGGGGCTGAGCTTGGCACCGAGCAGGTGCGGACCGTAGGCGATGAGGAGGATGAAGGCGCAGTAGAGGCCGAGCATGACTGCCGAGAGAATCCAGGCGAAACGCTCGCGCTTGGTGACCAGTTCCTTGAAGCGCGGACTGTTCTGTATCGATTGGTAAATGCTGTCGTTCATTGTTTTTGTCCTAGCAGCACAGATGTAGGGAGAACCCGACTCCACTTTATGCTGCCGCTGGACGCCAACCAGACGACCTTAGTCTTAGATGCAAGGGTGTTTTACAGATTGCGTAACAAAGTGACGACATATTCGCGGGTAAACCCGCTCCCACAGGTCGCCACGATGTTTGGGAGCGTGGTGATCCTGTGGGAGCGGGTTTACCCGCGAAGGGGCCTAGGCCTAATTGGCCCTTGATGTCAGGTTACTTACCGGTCCACTCCTTGACCCGCTCCGGATGCTTGGCCACCCAGTCCTTGGCCGCCGCTTCCGGCTTGGCGCCTTCCTGGATCGCCAGCATCACTTCACCGATCTCATCCTTGGACTGCCACTGGAACTTCTTGAGGAACTCGGCCACTTCCGGGGCCTTGGTGGCCAGTTCCTTGCTACCGATGCTGTTGACCGTTTCGGCGGCGCCATACACGCCTTTCGGATCTTCAAGGAACTTGAGTTTCCACTTGGCGAACATCCAGTGCGGCACCCAGCCGGTGACGGCGATGGATTGCTGCTTTGCATAGGACCGGCCAAGCTCGGCGGTCATTGCCGCGCCGGAGCTGGCGGTCAGTTTGTAGCCGGTCAGGTCGTAGTCCTTGATGGCCTGTTCGGTCTTGAGCATGACCCCGGAGCCTGCGTCGATGCCGACGATCTTCTGTTTGAAGCTCTGATCGGTCTTGAGGTCTTCGATGCTATTGGCCTTGACGTATTCGGGGACGATCAGGCCGATCTTGGCGTCCTTGAAGTTGGGGCCGAAGTCGACCACGTTGTCCTTGTTCTTGGTCCAGTACTCGCCATGGGTGACCGGCAGCCAGGCCGACAGCATGGCGTCGAGTTTGCCGGTGGCCACGCCCTGCCACATGATGCCGGTGGCCACGGCCTGCAGTTTCACGTCGTAGCCGAGCTTCTGCCTGATCACTTCGGCGGCCACGTTGGTGGTCGCCACGCTATCGGACCAACCATCCACGTAACCGATGCTGACTTCCTTGGCCATTGCTTGCGCAGTGCTCATGGCCAGTACCACAGCAGTGCCCACGCCCAGGAAACGTCGCATTTTTGTAAAAGTCGCCATCAAAGCATCCCCTCGTCAGGTCTTGGAGATTGCATCATCAACCTGACACATCAGGCGACCTGCTCTGTCAGCGACCTTTAGCGAACGATCAGCGACAGCACTGTGCCATTAGCGCCAGCGGCCCGCGCCGACCTGCGCGATCCTTGCATGCCAAACGCTTGGCGCCGGGCTACTATCACAGGTTCGCCCGTACGGGCCCCTGCTCACGAACCCGACGATGGACCGCCCGATGTTGCGCACGACCTACCTGCTCGCCTGCCTGCTCGCCCTCCTCGGCCTCGGCGCCCTCTGGTACGGCCTCGGCAAGCCAGTGCACCTGCCAGACGCCGCAAGCCCTACCCACAAATTGCAGTGCGCCTCCTACACCCCGTTCGACAAGGACCAGTCGCCGTTCGACCAGCCGTTTCGCCTGCGCCCGGCGCGCATGGACGCCGACCTGGCCCTGCTGGCCGAGCGTTTCCAGTGCATCCGCACCTACTCGATGACCGGCCTTGAAGCCATCCCGGCACTGGCCCGCAAGCACGGCCTGAAGGTAATGCTGGGGGCCTGGGTCAACGCCAACCCGGTGGACACCGACAAAGAAGTCGAGTTGCTGATCGCCGCCGCCAACGCCAACCCCGACGTGGTCAGCGCGGTGATCGTCGGCAACGAGGCGCTGCTGCGCAAGGAAGTCACCGGCGAGCGCCTGGCCGAGTTGATCAACAGGGTGAAGAGCCAGGTCAAGGTGCCGGTGACCTACGCCGATGTCTGGGAGTTCTGGCTGCAGCACCCGCAGATTGCGCCTGCGGTGGACTTCCTCACCATCCACCTGCTGCCTTACTGGGAGGATGACCCGCGTGGCATCGATGCGGCCCTGGCGCATGTCGCCGACGTGCGCCAGGTGTTCGGCAACCGCTTTGCGCCCAAGGACATCCTGATCGGCGAAACCGGCTGGCCAAGCGAGGGCCGCCAGCGCGAGACAGCGGTGCCGAGCCGGGTCAACGAGGCGCTTTTCATTCGTGGTTTCGTCGCCCTGGCCGAGGCCAATGGCTGGCACTACAACCTGATCGAAGCCTTCGACCAACCGTGGAAGCGCGCCAGTGAAGGCGCGGTGGGCGGCTACTGGGGGCTGTACGACGCCGACCGCCAGGACAAGGGCGTGCTCGAAGGGCCGGTGAGCAACCTGGCGCTGTGGCCACAGTGGCTGCTGGCCTCGCTGCTGTTGCTGCTGGCGACCTTGGCCCTGGCCGGGCGCCCGGCGCATGCCCGCGCCGCCTTGCTGTTGCCGCTGCTGGCCGCGCTGGGCGCCGGCAGCCTGGGACTGTGGGGCGAGCTGATGCGCACCAATGCACGGTTTGCCGGCGAGTGGCTGTGGGCCGTGCTGCTGGCCGGGCTCAACTTGCTGGTGCTGGCCCAGGCGGCCTTGGCCCTGGCCCGCCGTGACGGCTGGCGGCAGCGGTTGTTCGCCTGGCTTGAAGGGCATGCTGGCAAGTGGTTGCTGGCTGCGGGGTTCGCGGCGGCGGTGAGCATGCTGGCGATGGTGTTCGACCCGCGCTATCGCAGCTTCCCCAGCGCGGCATTGCTGCTGCCGGCGGTGGTCTACCTGCTGCGCCCGGTGCGCGCGCCTCGGGCGGAGGTGGCGTTGCTGGCGTTCATCGTTGGCGCGGGCGTGGCGCCGCAGTTGTATCAAGAGGGGTTGGCAAACCGGCAAGCGTGGGGTTGGGCGCTGGTCAGCGTGTTGATGGTCGGGGCGTTGTGGCGCAGTTTGCGTTTGCGCAAGGCCTGAAGATGCCAGTCAGTTAAGCCAACTGGGGTCGCTGCGCAACCCTTCGCGGGTAAACCCGCTCCCACAGGGCATCGAGATCCTGTGGGAGCGGGTTCACCCGCGAAGGGCTGCAAAGCAGCCCCATCAACCGCGGCTTTCGCACAGCCCGATCGGCTTCAAATGCGCAACAAAGTTGCACGGCCGGTGCCGGGCATCCAGTTGCTCGGCCAGGATCCCCTCCCACGCCGTCCGGCACGCCCCGGTCGACCCCGGCAGGCAACACACCAGGGTGCGGTTGGCCAGCCCGGCCAGCGCCCGGCTCTGCACGGTCGAAGTGCCGATATCGAGGATCGACAGCGCGCGGAACAACTCGCCAAAACCATCGATGCGCTTGTCCAGCAGGCACTCGACCGCTTCGGGCGTACTGTCGCGGCCGGTAAAGCCCGTGCCGCCGGTGATCAGCACCACCTGTACCTGCTCATCGGCAATCCAGGTGGCGACCTGGGCGCGGATCTTGTACAGGTCGTCCTTGAGCAGCTCACGTGCGATCAGCCGATGGCCGACCTCCACCGCGCGGCTGGCCAGCAACTCGCCGGAGGTGTCGTTGGCGTAGCTGCGGGTATCGCTGACAGTCAGTACGGCGATGTTCAGTGGCACGAACACCGCATCCGGTTTAACACTCATCAAGTTCCGCTCCGTGATTGGCCTTGCGGCCACGTTAGAGGCAAGCCTCGGACCGCGTCCAATCGATAGGGCGAACCAACCGATCAAGGGCCTCTATCAAGCGGTCACCATTAAAGATTGGCCAGCCCACGCGGAGTTGGTTAAGGTCGCCGAACCCGCCACCCCGCTCGCCAGGCCGCACCATGGACATCAAGCAGCTCAAGTTCCTCATCGCCCTCGACCAGACCCGCCACTTCGGCCAGGCCGCAGCGCTGTGCCATATCACCCAGCCGACCCTGTCGATGCGCCTGCGCAACCTGGAGGACGAGCTGGACCTGGTGCTGGTCAAGCGCGGCCAGCGCTTCGAGGGTTTCACCGAGGCCGGCGAGCGCATCCTGGCCTGGGCCCGCACCCTGCTGGCCGCCCACGACGGCCTGCAGGCCGAGGCCGCCAGCTGCCGTGGCCAGGTAGTCGGCAGCCTGCGCCTGGGCACCGTGCCACTGGCCAGCTTCAACCCCATGCAACTGCTGCTGCCGCTGCGGGAAAAATACCCCGAGCTGAGCTTCCAGCTGTCGTCGCTGAGCTCCGAGCAGATCATCGACGGCCTGTCGCGCAACCAGCTGGACCTGGGTATCTGCTACCTCGACCAGGTCAATGCCAGCTTCTTCGAAGTGATCGAGCTGAGCACCACCACCATGGGCCTGCTGCACGACACCCGGCACTTTCAGTTCGACGCCGACACCCTGCGTTGGGACGAACTCGGCGAGATTCCGCTTGGCCTGCTGAGCAAGGGCATGCATTACCGCCAGTCACTTGACCTGAGTTTCCGCAGCCGTGGCCTTGAACCCAACTCCGTGCTGGAAAGCGACTCGACCTTCCAACTGATCCAGGCCATCAACGTTGGCGTGTGCTGCGCGATCATGCCGCTGGATTGCGGCCTGGAAGAGCTGAGCACGCACCTGCGGATCATCCCGGTGGCCGACGCCAGCATCCACAGCCCGGTGGGCCTGCTGCTGCGCCGCAGCGAGCCGCGTTCAGCCATTGCCGAACAGTGTTTCGCTGAAGCCAAGGCACTGTTTCAACCTTCCTGAGCCGTCGCCTGGCGATACTGCCTCGGGGTAAACCCGGTGAGCTGCCGGAACTGGCGGCTGAACGCGCTGTGGTCGGTGTAGCCGCAGCGCAGGGCGACCTCGGTGATCGGCAGGTCCGAATGCAGCAACTGATGGGCGTGTTCCAGGCGGGCTTTGTGGATCATCTGCCGTGGCGTCAGGTGGAACACCCGCTTGCAGTAGCGCTCCAGCTGCGCCACTGAAATCCCGGCGATACGGGTCAGCTCGCCCATGCTGATCGGCTGGTGAAAATGCGCGCGGATATGCGCGTCCACCGCGGCCAGGCGCTGATAGGCGGGGTGGGTGTCGGCGGCGGATTGCAGATCCACGGAAATACCCACCAGGCCGATGATCCTGCCAGCGGGATCGTACAGCGGGCGCTTGTGGGTCAGGCACCAGCCCGGTTCGCGGCTGCCGTACAGGTGCAGTTCCAGCTGGTCCTCCAGCACCAACCCTTGCTCCAGCACACGGCGGTCCTGCTCGGTGTAACCGGGGCCGAGCCGAGCCGGGAACACCTCGGCGCTGGTCTTGCCCAGCAGTGGCTGCAGCTGTTTCAGGCCACAGCGCTGCACCAGGGTGCGGTTGGCCAGCACGTAACGCGCCTGCTCGTCCTTTATGAAAATCGCAGCGTTGGCGATGACGTCGAGCATCGGCAGCAGCCAGACCACCCCGGTGAGCAGCGCCTCCAAGGATTCGGGGCGGTGCTGGTCGAGCTGCTGGTAGAGGGTGGCGAGAGGTTGCTGGGGCATCAGTATCTTCGCTCTTGATTGTCGGCCTCTCGCGGGACAAGCCCGCTCCCACGCATTGTTCGTGGGAGCGGGCTTGCCCCGCGATTGCACACGCACAGCCGGCACAGCTGTTACGGCAAGGCCTGCAGCCTATCCAGCCACATCGCCCTTCACCAGCGCTTTCGAGAACTGTGCCGATTTCGTCATCCCCCTTGCCGAAAACCATCAAGAACCCCCGCCCCGATCGGTCCACTCTATGCCCCACGCAAGCCGCCCCCATGACCTACAAGAACGCGGCCCGCAAAGCCGCATCGTGACATCAGACCTGCCTATCCAAAACCTACAAAAAGGCGACCCCATGTCAGGCAAATTCAAGAAACAGCTGTCATTGCTGGACCTCACCTTCATCGGCCTCGGCGCCATCTTCGGCTCCGGCTGGCTGTTCGCCGCCAGCCACGTGTCGGCCATCGCCGGCCCGGCCGGGATCCTGTCCTGGTTCCTCGGCGGTTTCGCCGTCCTGCTGCTGGGCATCGTCTACTGCGAGCTCGGCGCTGCGCTGCCGCGCGCCGGTGGCGTGGTGCGCTACCCGGTGTATTCCCACGGTCCGCTGCTGGGCTACCTGATGGGCTTCATCACCCTGATCGCCTTCTCCAGCCTGATCGCCATCGAAGTGGTCGCCTCGCGCCAGTACGCCGCGGCCTGGTTCCCCAGCCTGACCAAGGCCGGTTCCAGCGACCCGACCGTGCTCGGCTGGCTGGTGCAGTTCGCCTTGCTCGGGTTGTTCTTCGCGCTCAACTACCGCAGCGTGAAGACCTTCGCCAAGGCCAACAACCTGGTCAGCGTGTTCAAGTTCATCGTGCCGTTGCTGGTGATCGGCGTGCTGTTCACCTTCTTCAAGCCGGAAAACTTCGAGGTGCAGGGCTTTGCCCCGTTCGGCATGTCCGGCGTGGAAATGGCCGTGTCGGCCGGCGGCATCATCTTCGCCTACCTGGGCCTTACCCCGATCATCTCGGTGGCCAGCGAGGTCAAGAACCCGCAGCGCACCATCCCCATCGCGCTGATCCTCTCGGTCCTGCTGTCCACCGCGATCTACGCCCTGCTGCAACTGGCCTTCCTCGGCAGCGTGCCGACCGAAATGCTGGCCAACGGCTGGGCCGGGGTGACCAAGGAACTGGCCCTGCCCTACCGTGACATCGCCCTGGCCCTGGGCGTCGGCTGGCTGGCCTACCTGGTGGTGGCCGATGCGGTGGTCTCGCCCAGCGGCTGCGGCAACATCTACATGAACGCCACCCCGCGGGTGATCTATGGCTGGGCGCAGACCGGCACCTTCTTCAAGTACTTCACCCGCATCGACGAGCAGTCCGGTATCCCGCGCCCGGCACTGTGGCTGACCTTCGCCCTGTCGGTGTTCTGGACCCTGCCATTCCCCTCCTGGGAGGCGCTGATCAACGTGGTCTCGGCCGCCCTGGTGCTGAGCTACGCGGTGGCGCCGGTGACCGTCGCCGCCCTGCGCCGCACGGCCCCGGACATGCCACGCCCGTTCCGGGTCAAGGGCATGGGGGTGCTCGGCCCGCTGTCGTTCATCATCGCCGCGCTGATCGTCTACTGGTCGGGCTGGAACACCGTGTCGTGGCTACTGGCCCTGCAGATCGTGATGTTCGTGCTGTACCTGCTGTGCCGCCGTTTCGTGCCCACCGAGCATCTTTCCATTGGCCAGCAAGTGCGCTCGTCGGCCTGGCTGATCGGTTTCTACGCCGTGACCATCCTGCTGTCCTGGCTGGGCAGCTTTGGCGGGCTGGGGGTGATCGGGCATCCGTTCGACACGGCGGTCGTGGCTGCAGCAGCGCTGGGTATCTATTACTGGGGCGCCGCCACCGGCGTGCCGGCTCACCTGGTACGGCTGGATGGGGACGACGAGAGCGAGGCGGCCGGCCAGGTGCACAGCGGCCATCGGCCTGCGGCACTGGCTTCCTGAAAACAACCGACAGGAACGCGTGGGAGCGGGCTTGCCCCGCGATTCACGGCAACCGGCCTCATCGCGGGGCAAGCCCGCTCCCACGGTGCCACCTTAAATCTGCAACGGATAACGCCCATGAAACAGATCCACGTCATCGACTCCCACACCGGCGGCGAACCGACCCGCCTGGTCATGCAAGGCTTCCCGCAACTGACCGGCCGCAGCATGGCCGAACAGCGCGACGAACTGCGCGAACTGCACGACCACTGGCGCCGCGCCTGCCTGCTGGAGCCACGCGGCAACGATGTGCTGGTGGGGGCGCTGTACTGCCCGCCGGTTTCCAGCGACGCCACTTGCGGGGTGATCTTCTTCAACAACGCCGGCTACCTGAACATGTGCGGCCACGGCACCATCGGCCTGGTCGCCTCCTTGCAGCACCTGGGGCTGATCGAACCGGGCGTGCACAAGATCGACACCCCGGTGGGCCAGGTCAGCGCCACCCTGCATGAGGACGGCGCGGTCACCGTCGGCAACGTGCCGTCCTGGCGCTACCGCCAGCAGGTGGCGGTCGAGGTGCCGGGCTTTGGCCCGGTGCGCGGCGACATCGCCTGGGGCGGCAACTGGTTCTTCCTGGTGAGCGATCATGGCCAGCGCATCGAACTGGACAACGTCGAGGTCCTGACCGACTACACCTGGAAAATGCTCAAGGCCCTGGAAACCCAGGGCATCACCGGCGAGCACGGCGCGCCGATCGACCATATCGAGCTGTTCGCCGACGACGCCCACGCCGACAGCCGCAACTTCGTGATGTGCCCGGGCAAGGCCTATGACCGCTCGCCCTGCGGCACCGGTACCAGCGCCAAGCTGGCGTGCCTGGCCGCCGACGGCAAGCTCGCCGAGGGCCAGGCCTGGGTGCAGGCGAGCATCACCGGCAGCCAGTTCCAGGGCCGCTTCGAACGCGAAGGCGAGCGTATCCGCCCGTTCATCACCGGCCGCGCCCACATGACCGCCGACAGCACCCTGCTGATCGACGAACAAGACCCGTTTGCCTGGGGCATCTGACCCCGCTTTCTTCCCAACGAACACTGCAAGGAGTGACAACAATGACTGACAACATCTTCACCGGTTGCATGCCCGCCCTGATGACCCCGTGCACCGCGCAGCGCACCCCCGACTTCGATGCCCTGGTGCGCAAGGGCCGCGAGCTGATCGAGGCCGGCATGAGCGCCGTGGTGTACTGCGGCTCGATGGGCGACTGGCCGCTGCTGACCGAGGCCGAGCGCCAGGAAGGCGTGGCACGCCTGGTGGCCGCCGGCATCCCGACCATCGTCGGCACTGGCGCGGTGAACACCCGCGAGGCGGTAGCCCATGCCGCCCACGCGGCCAAGGTCGGCGCTGCCGGGCTGATGGTCATCCCCCGCGTGCTGTCCCGTGGCGCGTCGCTGATTGCCCAGAAGCATCACTTCTCGGCGATCCTGGCGGCCGCGCCCAAGCTGCCGGCGGTGATCTACAACAGCCCCTACTACGGCTTCGCCACCCGCGCCGACCTGTTCTTCGAACTGCGCCGCGAGTACCCCAACCTGATCGGCTTCAAGGAGTTCGGCGGCGCCGCCGACCTGCGCTACGCCGCCGAACACATCACCTCCCAGGATGACGACGTGACCCTGATGGTCGGCGTCGACACGCAAGTGGTGCACGGCTTCGTCAACTGCAACGCCACCGGCGCCATCACCGGCATCGGCAACGCCCTGCCCCGCCAGGTGCTGCAACTGGTGAGCCTGAGCAAGCAGGCGGCCAAGGGTGACGCCAAGGCCCGGCGCCTGGCGCGGGAGCTGGAAGCCGCGCTGGCGGTGCTGTCGTCGTTCGATGAAGGCTGCGACCTGGTGCTGTACTACAAGCACCTGATGGTGCTCAACGGCGATACCGAGTACAGCCTGCACTTCAACGAAACCGACGCCCTCACCGACGCCCAGCGCCACTACGCCGAGCAGCAGTACAGCCTGTTCCGCACCTGGTACGCCAACTGGTCGGCCGAGCAGAACCTGGCCTGAAGCCCTGCTCGCCAGCAAGGACGGCTCCTGTGGGAGCCGGCTTGCCGGCGATCACCGGCCTGGCCGGTGCCATCCTCCGAACCCTCCGCCCCAAGGACGCCCCCATGCCCCTCACAGGCAACCTGCTGATCGGCCAGCGCGCCGTATCCGGCACCCAGGCCGCGATCCGCGCCATCGATCCGGCCACCGACAAACCACTCGATCCGCCCTACGCCGGCGCCAGCGCCGAGCAGGTGGCCCAAGCCTGTGCCCTGGCCTGGGCGGCGTTCGATGAATACCGCGCAACCTCGCTGGCGCACCGCGCCCACTTTCTTGAAACCATCGCCGAGCAGATCGAAGCACTGGGCGATGACCTGATCCATCGCGCCGTCGCCGAAACCGGCCTGCCCGCGGCCCGCATCCAGGGCGAACGCGGACGCACCTGTACCCAGCTACGCACCTTCGCCCGGGTAGTGCGTGCCGGCGAATGGCTGGACGTGCGCGTCGACCACGCCCTGCCCGCGCGCCAGCCACTGCCACGCGCCGACCTGCGCCAGCGCCAGGTGGCCCTGGGCCCGGTGGCGGTGTTTGGCGCCAGTAACTTCCCGCTGGCCTTTTCGGTGGCCGGTGGCGATACCGCGTCGGCGCTGGCCGCTGGCTGCCCGGTGGTGGTCAAGGCCCACAGCGCCCACCCCGGCACCAGCGAGCTGGTCGGCCAGGCCGTGGCCCGGGCGGTGCAGCTGTGCGAACTGCCCGAAGGCGTGTTCTCCCTGCTGTACGGCGCCGGCCGCGACATCGGCCTGGGCCTGGTCAACGACCCGCGCATCAAGGCGGTCGGGTTCACCGGCTCGCGCAGTGGCGGCGTTGCCCTGTGCCAGGCCGCCCAGGCACGCCCGGAACCGATTCCGGTGTACGCCGAAATGAGTTCGATCAATCCGGTGTTCCTGTTCGACGCCGCCCTGCAAACCCGCGGCGAAGCACTGGCACAGGGTTTCGTCGCCTCGCTGACCCAGGGCGCCGGCCAGTTCTGCACCAACCCCGGCCTGCTGATCGCCCGTCAGGGCCCGGCGCTGCAACGCTTCATCGCCGCCGCCGGCGAACAGCTGCAGCGCACCGCCGCGCAGACCATGCTCACCCCTGGCATCTTCGCTGCGTATGCCGCTGGCGTCGCCGCGCTGGCCGCAAACCGCAATGCCCAACGGGTCGCCAGCGGCCAGGCGCCGCAGGGGCCGAACCAATGCCAGGCGCAGCTGTTCCTGACCGAGGCTACGGCTTTCCTGGGTGACCCGGGCTTGCAGGCCGAAGTGTTTGGCGCGGCTTCATTGGTGGTGGCTTGTGACAGCGATGCGCAGGTGCGCCAGGTGGCCGAGCATCTGGAAGGGCAACTGACGGCCACCTTGCACCTGGACGAGGCCGACTTCGACAGTGCCCGGCAACTGCTGCCGACCCTGGAGCGCAAGGCCGGGCGCATTCTGCTCAACGGCTGGCCGACCGGCGTCGAGGTGTGCGATGCGATGGTCCACGGAGGGCCGTTCCCCGCCACTTCCGATACCCGCAGCACCTCGGTGGGGACGGCGGCAATCCAGCGTTTCCTGCGCCCGGTCTGTTACCAGGACCTGCCCGATGCCCTGCTGCCCGCTGAGTTGCAACACGCTAACCCGCTGCATCTGCGCCGTCTGGTCGACGGCAAAAGGGAAGGCTAGGCATGCTCGAAACCCCTGAAACCGAGATCGCCGTGGTCGGCGCCGGCATCGTCGGCGTCGCCTGTGCCCTGCAACTGGCCCGCCTGGGCAAGCGGGTGTTGCTGATCGACCGCCAGGCGCCCGGCCACGGCGCCTCCTGGGGCAATGCCGGGCACCTGGCCACCGAGCAAGTGTTCCCCATCGCCGACCTGTCGATCCTCAAGCGCCTGCCGGCCATGCTGCTGGACCCGATGGGCCCGCTGCGCCTGGACTGGAAGTACCTGCCCAAGGCGTTGCCATGGTTCACCCGGCTGCTGCTCAACCTGCGCCCGGCCCCTTTCCAGCGCAGCGTGGCCGGCCTGCGCGCGCTCAACGAGGCCAGCCTCGGCGCCTGGCAGCGTTTGCTGGGCTCGATCGGGCGCGCTGACCTGCTGCATGAGGATGGCTCGTTGCTGGTATTCGAACGCGCCGAATCGCGCCCGGCACTGCAGGCCTTGCGCGCACGCCTGCAGCAGCAGGCGGTGCCGGTGGACTACTGGTCGGCGCAGGCCGTACACGCCGCAGCGCCACAGTTGAGCCCGTCGCTTCAGGGCGGCCTGTTCTTCCCGCGTACCGGGCATTTTGTCGACCCGTACCGGGTGGTCGGCGCGCTGTTCGACGCCGCCCAGGCGGCCGGTGTGCAGTTCGCCAGGCGGGAGGTAAGCGGTGGCCGGCTGCACGCAGGCGGGGTCACCCTGCACAGTGACCAGGGCGACCTGCAGGCCCGCCAGGTGCTGATCGCCTGTGGTGCGCACTCGGCAAGGCTGGTGCACAGCTTGACCGGCAAACGCGTCCCGCTGGACACCGAACGCGGCTACCACCTGATGCTGCCCAACGAGCAGCAGCGGCTGCCGTTCGCCGTCACCTCGCTGGAGCGCAAGTTCATCATGACGCCCATGGCCGATGGCTTGCGCCTGGCCGGCACGGTGGAGTTCGCCGGGCTCGATGCAGCACCGAGCATGCAGCGGGCGTGGCAGTTGCATCGTTTGAGCAAGGGGTTGTTCCGGCGCGAGCTGGATGCCGAGGGGGCGACGCCGTGGATGGGTTTCAGGCCGTCGTTGCCGGATTCACTGCCGGTGATCGATCGGGTGGCGGACGGCAAGGTGTTGCTGGCGTTCGGGCACCAGCACTTGGGGTTGACCCAGGCGGCGGTGACGGCGCAGTGGGTGGGGCGCTTGGCAGACAATCAGATGGATTGCCGAATGGCCGCCTATCAGCTGGATCGGTTCTGAACAAATGACAAATCGCGGGGCAAGCCCGCTCCCACGTGCGTGGGAGCGGGCTTGCCCCGCGATGGGCTGAATCAACTCAGCGATAATAGCACACGTCTGCCCGTTCCCCGTCCACTCTGGCCCCCTTCCCCCCCCCCCCCCCGATGGGCTGAATCAACTCAGCGATAACGCTCAAGCCAGTGCGCGTAAGGCGCAGGCAGCGTCCACGACGCCTTGTCCACGCCCAGTGCCTTGGCAGCGAAATACGGCCAATGCGGATCAGCCAGGTGCGCACGCCCCACCGAGACCAGGTCCAGCTGGTTGGCCTGCAGCGCCCCTTCAGCCAGCTCCGGCGTACCGAAGCCCCACGCCGAAGTCACCGGCAGTTTCGCTTCCCGGCGTACACGCTCGGCAATCGGCCCCATGAAGGCCGGGCCCCACGGAATGTTGGTCTCGGGGATGGTGAAGCCGACGCTGACGCTCAGCAGGTCCAGGCCACCGGCCTTGAAACGCCGCGCCAGTTCGATGGACTCCTGCAGGGTCTGCTCGTCACGCCCGTCGTATTCCAGCACGCCAAAGCGCGCCGTCAGCGGCAGATGCTCCGGCCACACTTCACGCACGGCCGCCAGGGTTTCCAGGAGGAAGCGGCTGCGGTTGTCGAAACTGCCACCGTAGGCGTCGGTACGCTGGTTGGTGTGCTCGGAGAAGAAGCTCTGCCCCAGGTAGCCATGGGCGAAATGCAGCTCGATCCACTCGAAACCAGCCTCACGGGCACGGCGGGCGCCGTCGACGAAGTCCTGCTTGACCCGGGCGATGTCTTCAAGGGTCATGGCCTTTGGCACTTTCGGCAGGTGGGCGCCGAAAGCGATGGCCGATGGGGCGATGGTGTCCCAGCCGCGAGCGTCGTCGGCGGCGATATGGTCGTCACCTTCCCATGGGCGGTTGGCGCTGGCCTTGCGCCCGGCGTGGGCGATCTGGATGCCCGGCACCGAGCCTGCGGCCTTGATCGCCTGCACCACCGGCACGAAGGCCTGGGCGTGGGCATCGCTCCAGATACCGGCGCAGCCGGGGGTGATGCGGCCTTCCGGCGACACGGCAGTGGCTTCGACCACCACCAGGCCGGCACCGCCCCGGGCCAGGCCGGCCAGGTGGACGTGGTGCCAGTCGTTGATCATGCCGTCCTCGGCCATGTACTGGCACATCGGCGGGATGGCGATGCGGTTGCGCAGGGTGACGTCCTTGAGGGTATAGGGTTCGAACAGGGCGGACATGTGGTTACTCCGGGGGTGAGTCAACTTACGATTGTTCGATCATATTCGAACTATGGCAATTTGTGAAACCCCGTTATCATGTCGGCCATGCGAACCTATACCCACCCCTCCCCCGACAACCTCACCCTGGAGCGCCTGCTCTACGCCCTGAGCGACCCTGTGCGCATGGAAATCGTCCGCCACCTGGCCGGTGTGGCCGAGGCCAGCTGCGGCGAACTGGATGGCGGGCGGCCGAAGTCGAGCATGTCCCATCACTTTCGCGTGTTGCGCGAGGCGGGGCTGGTGTTTACCCGCAATGTGGGGACCACGCACATGAACTCGCTGCGCAGCGATGAGCTCGAGGGGCGCTTCCCCGGGCTGCTGGGCAGCATTCTCGGGCAGCGCTGACAGGCGAGCACTCCGTGGGAGCGGGCTTGCCCCGCGATGACACCTCACGCTCGACACGCCAGCCTGAGCTAACAGCATCGCGGGGCAAGCCCGCTCCCACGCCGTTCGCTGTGGACCTGAGCGTGGGAGCGGGCTTGCCCCGCGATGAGGCCGGAACAGGCAGACGAACGGCCCCTTGCCTATCCGCCTGCAACGCTCCATAACCAATCCATGAACCTCCCCGCTCACCAGCACCCGGTGCTCGGCCTGTTCCACCCCGCCGTGGCCACCTGGTTCCGCCAACGCTTCGCCACGGTCACCGAGGCCCAGGCCGGCGCCTGGCCGCTGATCCATGCGCGCCAGTCGATGCTGCTGGCCGCGCCGACCGGCTCGGGCAAGACCCTGAGCGCCTTCCTCGCCGTGCTCGACGAGCTGTTCCGCCAAGGGCTCGATCGCGACGGCGAACTGCCGGCGCAAACCCAGGTTGTCTACGTCTCGCCGCTCAAGGCGCTGTCCAACGACATTCGCCTGAACCTCGAGGCCCCGCTCGCAGGCATCAGCGCGCAGATCGAGCAGCTCGGCCTGAAGGCGCCACGCATCACCACGGCCGTACGCACCGGCGACACCCCGCAGAAGGAACGCGCGGCCATGCGCAAGCTGGCCCCGCATATCCTGGTGACCACGCCGGAATCACTGTACGTGCTGATGGGTTCGGCGTCGGGCCGCGAAGGCCTGGCCGGCGTACACACGGTGATCGTCGACGAGATCCACGCCCTGGCCGGCAACAAGCGCGGCAGCCACCTGGCCTTGACCCTGGAACGCCTGGAGGCCCTGGCAGGCCGGCCCTTGCGGCGCATCGGCCTGTCGGCGACCCAGCGCCCGGTGGAGCGGGTGGCGCAGTTCCTGGTTGGCCACCAGCGCCCCTGTGCCATCGTCGACATCGGCCATGTGCGCCAGCGCGACCTGGCCCTCGAAGTGCCGCCGGTGCCGTTGGCCGCGGTCATGGCCAGCGATGTCTGGGCGCTGGTCTACGAGCGTCTGGCCACCCTGGCCCGCCAACACCGCACCACACTGATCTTCGTCAACACCCGGCGCCTGGCCGAACGCCTCACCCGCCACCTGGGCGAGCGTCTGGGCAACGACGCCGTGGCCGCGCACCACGGCAGCCTGGCCAAGGAGCATCGCCTCAAGGCCGAGCAGCAACTCAAGGCCGGCGAGTTGCAGGTGCTGGTCACCACCGCCTCGCTGGAGCTGGGTATCGATATCGGCGATGTCGATCTGGTCTGCCAGATCGCCTCGCCCGGCTCGATCGCCGCCTTCTTGCAGCGGGTCGGGCGCTCCGGGCATCAGGTCGATGGCGTGCCCAAGGGCCGGCTGTTCCCCACCTCGCGGGACGAGCTGATCGAGTGCGTCGCCTTGCTCGACTCTGTGCGCCAGGGCGAACTCGACGCGTTGCATATCCCGGCGGCGCCGCTGGACGTGCTCGCCCAGCAGATCGTCGCCGAAGTGAGCAACCAGCCCTGGGACGAGCGCGCGCTGTTCAACCTGCTGCGCCAGGCCACCCCCTACGCCGCCCTCGACCAAGGCCACTACCAGGCCCTGCTGCGCATGCTCGCCGAGGGTTTCAACGGCCGCCAGGGCGTGCGCAGCGCTTACCTGCACCGTGATGCGGTCAGCGCCAGCCTGCGCGGGCGACGCGGTAGCCAGCTGACCGCGTTGACCAGCGGCGGCACCATCCCCGAAACCGCCGACTACGCTGTGCTGCTCGAACCCCAGGCGCTGAACATCGGCAGCGTCAACGAAGACTTCGCGATCGAGAGCATCGCTGGCGATATCTTCCAGCTGGGCAACGCCTCCTACCGCATCCTGCGGGTAGAGCCTGGGCGGGTACGGGTCGAGGATGCCCGGGGCCAGCCACCGACCATTCCGTTCTGGATCGGCGAGGCGCCCGGGCGCAGCAATGAGCTGTCCGGCGCAGTGGCGCGGCTGCAGGCGCGCCTTGATGAACAATTGCAGGCCGGCGATTTCGACCAGGCGCTGGGCTGGCTGCGCACCACCTACCAACTGGATGAAGGCTGCGCCCAGCAATTGCTCGACTACCTCGGCCGCACCTGGCAGGTGCTCGGCGCCCTGCCCTCGCAGCAGACCCTGGTGATGGAGCGCTTCTTCGACGAGTCCGGCGGCACCCAGCTGATCATTCATTCGCCCTTCGGTAGCCGCATCAACCGCGCCTGGGGCCTGGCCCTGCGCAAGCGCTTCTGCCGCACGTTCAATTTCGAGCTGCAGGCGGCGGCCAGTGAAGATGCCATCGTGCTGTCGCTGTCCAGCAGCCACAGTTTCGAACTGGACGAGGTCTGGCGTTACCTGAACAGCCGCACGGCCGAGCCGATCCTTGTCCAGGCTCTGCTCGACGCGCCGCTGTTCGGCGTGCGCTGGCGCTGGTGCGCGGCGGTGGCCATGGCCTTGCCGCGCTATGTGGGCGGGCGCAAGGTGGCGCCGCAGATCCAGCGGATGAAGAGCGAAGACCTGATAGCCGCAGTATTCCCCGACCAGATCGCCTGCCTGGAGAACCTGGTCGGCGAGCGGCAGATTCCCGATCACCCACTGGTCGAACAGACCCTCGACGACTGCCTGCACGAGGCCATGGACAGCGAAGGCTGGCTGGCGCTGCTGCGGCGCATGGAGGCCGGTGACATCCGCCTGCTCAGCCGCGACCTGCCGGCGCCTTCACCATTGGCCTCGGCGATCCTCAACGCCCGCCCCTACACCTTCCTCGACGATGCCCCGCTGGAAGAGCGGCGCACCCAGGCCGTGCTCAACCGCCGCTGGAACGAAGTGCACAGCAGCGACGACCTCGGAGCGCTGGACATCGACGCCATCCGCGCCGTGCAGGCCGAGGCCTGGCCGCACGCCGCCAACGCCGATGAACTGCATGAAGCCCTGATGAGCCTGGGCGTGATCACCCAGGCCGAAGCCGAGGCCAACCCTGGCTGGGTCGCCCTGCTTGAGCAACTGGCGCAGTCCGGCAGAGCCTGCCGCCTCCAGGCGGGCGGGCCGCCTGTGTGGCTGGCCCGTGAGCGCCTTGGGCAGATCAGCGCAGTGTTCCCCGGCGCCCACCTGGAGCCAGCGTTGCCAGTGCTGCCGGGCTTCGACCAACCTTATGCGCAGGACACCGCGCTGAGCGAACTGCTGCGGGCCCGGCTGAGCGGCTTCGGCCCATTGACCCTCGCCCAGATCGGCACGCCGCTGGGTTGCGCCCTGGGCGACTGCGAACAGGCCCTCGCCCGGCTGGAAGGCGAAGGTTACGTGCTGCGCGGCCAGTTCAGCCCGGGTGAGCGCGCAGTGCAGTGGTGCGAACGCCACCTGCTGGCGCGCATCCACCGCTATACGGTCAAGCGCCTGCGCCGCGAGATCGAACCGGTCAGCCTGCAGGACTTCATGCGTTTTCTGTTCGACTGGCAGCACCTGGCCAGCGAAGAGCGCCTGCGTGGCCCGCAGGCCGTGGGCGAAGTGCTCGGCCAGTTGCAAGGTTTCCCGGCTGCGGCCGGCGCCTGGGAGGCGGAACTGCTGCCGGCACGGATCAAGGACTACAGCCCGCACTGGCTGGACGATGCCTGCCGCAGCGGCCAGTGGGCCTGGAGCAGGCTGGCGGCCACGGCCTCGGCCAGCACCTTGACCAGCACCCCCTTGGTGCTGCTGCCACGCGAGCAACTTGGGCTGTGGCGCAGCCTTGCGCCAACGCCGGATCCGCAGCAGCTATCGCCGCGGGGCCAGCGCGTGCTGCAAAGCTTGCAGGCCCACGGCGCCCTGTTCTTCGACGAACTTGCCCACGAGGCTCACCTGCTGCCCAGCGAGCTGGAAACCGCGCTGCAGGAACTGGTCGGCTTTGGCCTGGCCAGCGCCGACGGTTTCAGTGGCCTGCGCAGCCTGATCACCCCCGCGGCCAAACGCGCTTCGCGCAGCAGCCGGCGCGGGCATCCGCCGCTGTCGAGTTCCATGGCCCATGCCGGGCGCTGGGCACTGCTGCGCCGCGCGGGCAGCGCAGTGGACAAAGACCCGCGCCTGGAACATATCGCCCGCAGCCTGCTGCGTCGCTACGGCGTGGTGTGCTGGCGCCTGCTGGAGCGTGAAAGCGATGTGCTGCCGTCGTGGCGTGAGTTGCTGCATTGCTATCACCGCCTCGAAGCCCGCGGTGAGATCCGTGGCGGGCGCTTTATCGCCGGGCTGGCCGGCGAGCAGTTCGCCTTGCCCGAAGCCATCGGGGTATTGCGCCAGGTGCGCAGGCGCGAAGTGGACGGGGCGTTGCTGGTGGTGAGTGGTTGCGATCCGTTGAACCTGGTGGGCACCTTGTTGCCGGGGGCCAAGGTGCCGGCGGTGAACGGCAATCGGCTGCTGTTCCGCGATGGGGTGGCGGTGGCGTGCCGGGTGGCGGGGAAGTATCAGTATCTGGTTGATGTGCCGTCGGCTGAGCAAACGCTGTGGCACCAGCGCTTGTTGCGTAATGGCTACTGACGTCATCGCGGGGGGGGGGGCAGCCCCCACCAACAGGGGTTGGGGGAGGGGGCGTCCCCCACAGGA
>NZ_JBMOWQ010000162.1:0-3193 GCF_049310485.1 Pseudomonas sp. GZD-209 | reverse complement strand
TTCCGTGTGTGCCTATCCCCCCCCCTGTAGTCGGTTGGTTACGCGTCCCCCCCCCCCCCCGCGATGGCATTCGACTATTGCCCGGTCTTTCCGGAAAACCCGGCAAAACGCTTGTTGAACCCGGCCACCCGCCCTTCCACCGTGGTCTTGCGCTGCTGCCCGGTGTACACCGGGTGCGAAGCGCTGGACACATCCAGCGCCACGTAGGGGTAGGTCTGGCCATCGCTGTGCTGCTGGGTGCGATCGGTATCGACGGTCGAGCCGATTAAAAAGTACACATCGGCTGCTGTGTCATGGAACAGCACGGAGCGGTACGCGGGGTGGATGCCTGCTTTCATGGTGGATAATCCTCGGGGTCAAATTGATACTTTATAACATATACTATCGCGAATGATTTTCGATACCCGTATTTTCATTTTTCCTGCGCCGCCCCAGGCTGGCCATGGGCCGGCCAGCGGGCTATGGTCGGGGTTCGCCCCAGGCCCTGAGCCTGACCGAGCCATTCGCAAGGACCCCGTATGAGCCTGTCACTTCTCAGTCGCTACGCCTTTTTCGCCGCCTGCGTGCTGTTCACCCTCGCCAGCCTGCCGTTGCTCCACCATGAGTGGTTGTGGCCGTTCACCCTGGCCACCGGGGTGCTCAGCCTGATCGGTGTGTTCGACCTGCTGCAGCAGCGCCACGCGGTACGCCGCAACTACCCGATCCTCGGCAACATCCGCTACCTGGTCGAAGCCATCCGCCCGGAAATCCGCCAATACCTGCTGGAGTCCGACAGCGATGCCCTGCCGTTCTCCCGTGCCCAGCGCTCGCTGGTCTATGCTCGGGCCAAGAACGAAGCCTCGGACAAACCCTTCGGCACACTGATTGATGTGTACGAATCCGGTTTCGAATTCATCGGTCACTCGATGCGCCCGGCGCCATTGGCCGACCCGGCCAGTTTCCGCGTCACCGTGGGCGGCCCGCAGTGCACCCAGCCGTACTCGGCGTCGATCTTCAACATTTCGGCCATGAGCTTCGGTTCGCTCAGCGCCAACGCCATCCGCGCCCTGAACCAGGGCGCCAAGCTCGGCAACTTCGCCCACGACACCGGGGAAGGCAGCATCAGCCCCTACCACCGGGAGCACGGCGGCGACCTGACCTGGGAACTGGGCAGCGGTTATTTCGGCTGCCGCACCCCCGACGGGCGCTTCGACCCCGAGCGCTTCGCCGCCCAGGCGCAGAACCCGCAGGTGCGGATGATCGAGATCAAGATGAGCCAAGGGGCCAAACCCGGCCACGGCGGCATCCTGCCCAAGCACAAGGTCACCCAGGAAATCGCCGAGACCCGCGGCATCCTGATGGGCGAGGACTGCATCTCACCGTCGCGCCACAGCGCGTTTTCCACCCCCATCGAGATGATGCAGTTCATCGCCCAGCTGCGTGAGCTGTCCGGCGGCAAGCCGGTGGGCTTCAAGTTCTGCCTGGGCCACCCGTGGGAGTTCATGGGCATCGCCAAGGCCATGCTGGAAACCGGCATCCTCCCCGACTTTATCGTGGTCGATGGCAAGGAAGGCGGTACCGGCGCAGCGCCGGTGGAGTTCACCGACCATATCGGCGTGCCGCTGCGCGAGGGCCTGCTGTTCGTGCACAACACCCTGGTGGGCTTGAACCTGCGCGACAAGATCAAGCTCGGTGCCAGCGGCAAGATCGTCAGCGCCTTCGACATCGCCAGCGTGTTGGCGATTGGCGCCGACTGGGCCAACTCGGCGCGTGGTTTCATGTTCGCCATCGGCTGCATCCAGTCGCAGAGCTGCCACACCAACAAGTGCCCAACCGGGGTCGCCACCCAGGACGCCCTGCGCCAGCGGGCGCTGGTAGTGCCGGACAAGGCCCAGCGGGTGCTCAACTTCCACCACAACACCCTGCGCGCGCTGGCCGAGATGCTGGCGGCGGCGGGGTTGGAACATCCGGCGCAGCTGGAGGCCAAGCACCTGGTGCGGCGCATTTCGGCGACCGAGATCAAGCTGTTCTCGCAGATGCATGTGTTCCTCAAGCCGGGGGAGTTGCTGACCGGCGAGGTGAATGGGCAGTTTTATTCGCGGATGTGGCAGTTGGCGCGGGCCGACAGCTTCGAGCCGCAGAGTGAGGTGGCGGCTTGAGGGGGCCTTTCAAGGGAGTTGAGTGAAGGCCTCCAGGTGTTCGCCGATGCTTTTTCAGCGCCTATGAGATCGAGCGCCGCGCGGGCGGCGCTCGATCTCATAGGCGCTGCAAAGCTTTCGCCTGGCACCTGGCCGCCCTCACGCGGTGGTCAGCCAGGCCCTCCAAGGGCATACCCCTAACCCCGTAAGACATTTCCGAACCTGAATCCAAATGCTTCAGCCAGCAGCGCTTGGGAACTATCCTACGCACCTGCCGGAAGTTGCTGCGTTGTCGGGGAAATCCCTCAGGGCTAACTTCACCCGGTCGCCAAATTGGGTGACCGGGTGTGAGAACCCGACCTGCACTGCCAAGGCTTTAGGTTTATGGCAGCCATGCGCGGGCAGACTTCGGTCTGGCCGGCTTCAGTGCACCGGTTTCTCACCCCGCGTACGGCTGCCACCTTCATCCGTGAGAAAGATCGAGATGGCGGCTCCTGTAACGCACTGAGGTTTTGCCATGAAGAAGATCGTCCCCGATCCACCCCGTTTCTTCCCCTACCTGACCATTACCCCCGACCTCACCCCCGAAGCCGCACGCACCGAAGCCACCTCGCTGATGGAATGCCTGCGCGAAGTGCTCGACATGTACTTCGACACCGATAGCGAAGAGCAGCGCCAGACCCTGCTCAATACCTGCGTCTACCTGAACCAGCTGCTCTACCCCCTGATCCGCCACGAAACATGAGCGCAGCCATGACCACCCCGACCAACCATGGCAGCACCTCAGGCACCACCACCTGCCTGGAGCTGTTCCGCATCCAGCCCGGCATCCCCTTCCAGCACGCTTTCGACGAGCTGTCGGTACTGCTCGGCTGCATCCGCCACCTCACCTGCGAAGCCGAAATGGAAAACGACATGCTCGCCGGCAGTTCGGCGCGCATCCTCAGCGCCATGGCCAAGGCGCTGATCGATGACATGGAGTTGGGGATGAATCGCTCCGGTTGATCCAATGGCCCTATCGCGGGGCAAGCCCGCTCCCACGACGCAGAAATCGTGGGAGCGGGCTTGCCCCGCGA
>NZ_JBMOWQ010000161.1:0-9781 GCF_049310485.1 Pseudomonas sp. GZD-209 | reverse complement strand
GGAGACCGCCCTCCCCCAAAGACGAGGTGGCGGGGGGGGTGTTTCCCCCCCGCGATGAGGCCCTCGCAACAGACACAAAAACAAAGCCCCGGCACTGGCCGGGGCTTCGTTGATCAGGCGGCGCTACTCGCCACGCCTTGCGCCTCTTTCGGCGCCAGGCGCAAGCTGTAGTACAGCGCCGTCAGCAGCACCAGGAACGCCGGGCCAATGTACAGCGCCACGCGGGTCTCCTCGAAGTACGCCATCAGCCCCACCACCAGCACCAGGAACGCCAGCGCCAGGTACGAGCTCAGCGGCCACAGCCACATGCGGTACTTGAGCGCGTTACGCTCGGCAGTGGAAAGCCCGGCTCGGAACTTGAGCTGCGCCAGCAGGATCATCACCCAGGTCCAGATCGCGCCGAAGGTGGCGATCGAGGTCACCCAGACGAACACCTTCTCCGGCACCAGGTAGTTGGCCAGCACGCCCAGCAGCAGCGCGCCGATCGACAGCAGCAGCGCATTGCGCGGCACACCGCTCTTCGAGGTGCGGGCGAAGGTGGCCGGGGCCTGGCCGTTCTGCGCCAGGCTGTAGAGCATGCGCCCGGTGCTGAAGATGCCGCCGTTGCACGACGACAGCGCGGCAGTGATCACCACGAAGTTGATGATGCCGGCGGCGGTCTTGATACCGAGGCGCTCGAAGGTCATCACGAACGGGCTGCCCTGGCTGCCGATTTCGTTCCACGGGTAGATCGACAGGATCACGAACAGCGCGCCCACGTAGAACAGCAGGATGCGCCAGAACACCGAACCGATGGCCTGGGGGATGGTCTTCTGCGGGTTGCGCGCTTCGCCGGCAGTCAGGCCGATCATTTCCACGCCCAGGTAGGCGAACATCACCATCTGCAGCGACATCAGCACGCCGGTCACGCCGTTGGGCATGAAGCCGCCGTTGCTCCACAGGTTGGAGATGCCCATGGCCACGCCGTCATTGCCGAAGCCGAACGCGATCACGCCGATGCCGCCGAGCACCATGGCAATGATGGTGACGATCTTGATCAGGGCGAACCAGAACTCGAACTCGCCGAACGCCTTGACCGCGATCAGGTTGATCGCGCCCATGCTGCCCAGGGCCATCAGCGCCCAGATCCAGCGCGGCACATCAGGGAACCAGATGCCCATGTAGATGGCCACCGCGGTGATTTCGGCAACGCAGGTCACCAGCCACAGGAACCAGTAGTTCCAGCCGGTCAAAAAGCCCGCCAGCGGGCCGAGGTAGTCTTGGGCGTAGCGGCTGAAGGAGCCTGCGACCGGGTTGTGCACGGCCATTTCGCCGAGGGCGCGCATGATCACCAGAATGGCCAGGCCACCGATGATGTAGGACAGCATGATGGCGGGGCCGGCCATTTCGATGGCCTTGGCCGAACCGAGGAACAGGCCGACGCCGATACAGGCGCCGAGGGCCATCAGACGGATGTGCCGTTCGCCCAGTTCGCGCTTGAGCGGGCCGCCCTGGGCGGACTCACCGTGGGCAGGATGGTTGCCGACTGGCATAGCAATACAACCTCATTTTGTTATTGGATTTGACCTTCGTGCAGCACCGGCCGCGCCGATAGGCGCAACGTCGTCTTGCCAGGCGGCCTTGTGGGCCGGCCTGTCTGCCGCGCGGGTTGCGGGCAGGGCGAAGGGGCCGAGCAGTATAGGAAGCCGCATGCAGGGCTTTTCACTATATAAAGCAGGAAATTTGGCGAGAATCCTCGGCCAAAACGCCTTTCACGGAGGGGCATCAACGCCCTGCAGTGCCCATGCACAGGAATGGGGCAGCTACCTTAGCAACATTGCCGAAGAATGGAAGTCGCACCAAAGGCGCATGTTCATACAGGCGCCGTCGAAGCCTCCTACAAATTTTTCACCAAAGCCGACCAACGTCTAAGCTTCAGACAAGCAACGCGAAAATACCTGGCCGGACTCAAGACTATGGGCGCACTGTGGCAATCGGAACCAAGCAGTACGGAAGCACCCAAAGCACCCCAGGCTGAAACCCCACCGCCAAAACCTGCGCGCCAGCGCCATCTGTGGTGGCGGTTGATCCTGCTCATCCTGATCGTCGCCATGGCTGCCGTGGGCTACGCCGCCTGGCAGGAGATCCAGACCTCGCGCCTGCAATCGCGCGAATTCAGCAAACTGGCCAGCACCCTCACCTACCAGCTCGACCCCGGCCCCAGCGACGCCATCGTCTACCCCGGTGACGGCCCCTTCGACAAACGCCTGGGCTACAGCGCCCTGGGCGAATTCCTGCCGCGCCTGCTCAAGCGCGACTACCTGATCAACCAGCAGGTGCACTTCTCCCCGGCGCTGATGAGCTATGCCGAGCATGGCCTGTTCGTGCCTTACATCGAGAAGATCCAGGCCGGCCTGTCGATCACCGACTGCCGCGGCGACACCCTCTACCAGTACAACTACCCACAGCACCTGTACCCGAACTTCGCGGCGATCCCGCCGGTGATGGTCAACAGCCTGCTGTTCATCGAAAACCGCGAACTGCTGGACCCTGCGGACCCGAAGAGCAACCCGGCGGTGGACTGGCCGCGCTTCGCCAAGGCCGCCTACAGCCAGGTGGCCAAGTACCTGGCGCTGCCCGGCCAATCCGCCGGCGGCAGCACCCTGGCCACTCAGCTGGAAAAATACCGGCATTCGCCGGACGGCCTGACCGTGTCCGGCGCCGAGAAGATCCGCCAGATGATTTCGGCCAGCGTGCGCGCCTACCAGGGCGGGCCGGACACCACCGAAGCGCGCGAACGCATCGTGCGTGACTACCTCAACAGCGTGCCGCTGTCGGCGGTGCCCGGGCACGGTGAGGTGCATGGCATGGCCGAGGGCCTGCGCGTCTGGTACGGCGCCGATTTCGACCAGGTCAACCAGGCCCTCACGTCCACCGCCAGCGACGAGAAAAGCCTGGCCGAGCGCGGCCTGGCCCTGCGCCAGGTGCTGTCGCTGATGATTGCCCAGCGCCGGCCCTCGCATTACCTGTCCAAGGGCCGCCTGGAGCTTGCCGATCTCACCGACGCGCACATCCGCGTGCTCGCCGCCAACGGCATCGTCGAGCGCCCCCTGGCCGACGCGGCCCTTGCCAGCAAGGCGGTGTACCGCGACTGGGTAGCCCAGCCGACCATCGTACCGATCATCACCAACAAGGGCATCAGCCTGGCCCGCAACCGCTTGGCCGCCATGCTCAACCGCCCGCTGTACGACCTCGACCGCCTCGACCTGTCGGCCACCAGCACCCTGCAGGCCGACCTCAACATGCAGGTCAGCCAGTACCTGAAGAACCTCGCCGACCCGGCGTTCGCCGCGCAGATGGGCCTGATCGGCGAACGCCTGCTCACCAGCAAGACCACCGACCAGGTCAGCTACAGCTTCACCCTGTTCGAGCGCACCGGCGACGGCTCGCGGGTGCGGGTGCAGACCGACAGCACCAACCAGCCCTTCGACATCAACGAGGGCAGCAAGCTTGAACTGGGCTCCACCGCCAAGCTGCGCGTGCTGACCACCTACCTGGAAATCATCGCCGAGCTGCACGACAAGTACGCCGGCAAGCCGCCTGCCGAGCTGAAGAAGGTGCCGGTGGCCGAACTCGACCGCATCAGCCAGTGGTCGCTGGAATGGCTGATGCTGAACCAGAAGAACCAGAGCCTCGACGCCATGCTCGACGCAGCCCTGGAGCGCAAGTACTCGGCCAATACCGGCGAGGCGTTCTTCACCGGCGGCGGCATGCACGTGTTCAACAACTTCCGCAAGGAAGACAACAACCGCAACCCGACGCTCAAGGATGCCCTGCGCGAATCGATCAACCTGCCGTTCATCCGCCTGATGCGCGACCTGGTGCGCTACGTCACCTACCAGCAGCCGTTCAACCGTGAGCCGTTGCTCAAGGACGACGCCGACCCACGGCGCCAGGAATACCTGGCGCGCTTCGCCGACCGCGAAGGCAGCAACTACATGATGCGGTTCTGGAAGAAGTACCAGCGCAAGACCTCGCAACAGCGCCTGGATACCTTCCTCGACAGCATGCGCGTCACCCCGCAGCGCCTGGCGGCGGTGCACCGCTACCTGTTCCCCGAATCTGGCCAGGAAACCTTCAACGCGTTTGTCAGGGCCCACAGCAAGGACGACAAGATCGCCATGGCCAAGCTCACCGACAGCCGCCTGGTGGAAATGTACGAAGGCTACGGGCCGGGCAAGTACGACCTGCCCGACCAGGGCTTTATCGCCAAGGTCCACCCGCTGGACCTGTGGATGCTCGGCTACCTGCTGAAGAACCCCGGCGCTTCGCTCAAGGACACCCTCAACGCCAGCCGTTTCGAGCGCCAGGAGGTGTACAGCTGGTTGTTCAAGAGCCGCCACCAGGGCGCTCGCGACAGCCGCATCCGCACCATGGTCGAGATCGAGGCGTTCCTCGACATCCACCAGCGCTGGAAGCGCGTGGGTTACCCGTTCGACCACCTGGTGCCGTCCTTGGCCACCGCCATCGGCAGCTCCGGCGACCGCCCGGCCGCGCTCTCCGAGCTGGTCGGCATCATCCAGAACGACGGCGTGCGCCTGCCGACCCTGCGCATCGACACCCTGCACTTCGCCCAGGGCACGCCTTATGAAACCCAGCTGCTCAGCGACCCCGACCGTGGCCAGCGGATCCTCCCGGTCGAGGTGGCCCGGGCGCTCAAGGGCGCGATGTCGCAGGTGGTGGACGCCGGTACTGCACGGCGCATCTCGGGCAGCTTCAAACTGCACGACGGCACGCCGCTGGTGATGGGTGGCAAGACCGGCACCGGTGACAACCGCATCGAAAGCTTCGGCGCCGGTGGCCGGCTGATCGGCTCGCGCTCGCTGAACCGCACCGCCACCTTCGTGTTCTTCCTCGGCGACAACCACTTCGGCACCCTCACCGCCTTCGTGCCGGGGCGCACGGCCGAAGCCTTCACCTTCACCTCGGCACTGCCGGTGCAGGTGCTCAAGGGCATGGCGCCGATCCTCATGCCGTACCTGGAGCCGAACAACCCCAACGCGTGCAAGGCACCGCAGGTGGCATTGCAACCCGCACAGCGCAACGACCTATCGAACAACTAGATGATAATCATCTGCATTTGAAGGCTTGTCTTTAGATATATCTTGAGTAATATCTTGCGATATATCGAAACAGACGGAGCCCTTGCGCCATGCGCGACCATTCCTCCCACGACCCATTCGAACGCCGCCCTGGCCGCGGCGAGCGCGGCCCGCGGGTGTTCGCCCCGGGCGACCTGAAACTGCTGATGCTGTCGATGCTGGCCGAGCAGCCTGGCCATGGCTACGACCTGATTCGCCAGATCGAGAACCTGTTCGACGGCAGTTACAGCCCTAGTCCCGGCGTGATCTACCCAACCCTCAGCTACCTCGAAGAAGCCGAGCTGATCAGCGGCCAGGTCCAGGGCAGCAAGCGCCTGTACGCCATCACCGATGCCGGTCGCAATGCCCTGGCCGAGCAAGCGGTCGCCCTCGACGGCGTGCGCATGCGCATCGAAGTGAGCAAACGTGCCCTGCGCGGCCATGACCGCCCCGCCGAAATCCATGAAGCCGTCGGCAACCTGCGCCACGCCCTGCACATGCACAGCGGCCGCTGGACGCCCGACGAGATCGAGCGGGTACGCACCCTGCTCAACGACACCGCCAAGGCCATCGCCTCCGGGCCGGCCGTTACGGAGAACACCCCATGAGCGACACCATCCATCGCGTCAACCATGAGATCCGCCAGCGCCGCCTTGTCGTGCTGCGGGTCACCGAGCTGACCCCGCGCATGCGCCGCGTCACCCTCGGCGGCGCCGAGCTGGCCGGTTTCACCAGCCTCGGCACGGACGATCACATCAAGCTGCTGTTTGCCTGCACGCCCGAGGAGCAGGTGGCCATCGATGCGCGCAACCTGGGCCGCGACGGCGGCGCCCGGCCGACCATGCGCGAATACACGCCACGGCGCATCGACTTGGTGAACCTGGAGCTGGACATCGATTTCGTCCTGCACGGCGACGGCCCGGCGTCGACCTGGGCCGCCCAGGCCGCACCTGGGCAGACACTGGACATCGCCGGGCCACGGGCCTCGATGGTGGTGCCGGATATTTTCGACAGTTACCTGCTGATTGGCGATGAAACGGCGATCCCGGCCATTGCGCGACGCCTGGAGGAGCTGCCGGCGGGGCGCCAGGTGCTGGCGGTGATCCAGATCGAGGATGAACAGGAGCGCCAGCCACTGCCGAGCAAGGCGCAGGTCGAGGTGATCTGGGTCCGCAGGCATGCCGAAGACGTGCTGGAGCGAGTGAAGCACCTGGCGTTGCCAGATGGCCGGTTGTACGGCTGGGTGGCGCTGGAGAAATCCCTGACCCGCCAGGCCAAGGCGCTGCTGCAGGAGAAAGGCGTGCCCGAGGATGCCCTCAAGGCCGCTGCTTACTGGCGAGCTGACGGCACCGCCGACGACGAATGAGTTGCCAGTACTGCATTATCGCGGGGCAAGCCCGCTCCCACGCAGTGGACTACTCCTAAGGGTTGGATTGGTGTCCAACTTCTTGGGGGCAGTCCAAGGGTGGATCAGCGTGGGAGCGGGCTTGCCCCGCGATAACACCAACAGTTTCATGAAGGCCTGCGCCACCGATCCAGCCCCAGCAATACCAGCCCGATCCCCCAGAACCCCGCCAGCACCCCCAGGGCATTGACCATCACCTGCCCATACCCCAATCGCGCCACATCGACGAAGGGATATGGATAGACCCCGATCTCATGCCCGCGCAACAGCACAAAGGCAAAATACAGCCCCGGATACAGCGCCCACACCGCAAGGTGCCACAGCCGCAGTTGCCCCTTCGGCACCTCGAACCACCAATACAGAAAGAACAGCACCGGCATCACATCGTGCAGCAGCTCGTCCGCCAACCATTGCCAGCCCTGGGGTTGCCAGAGGTGGCGCAACAGCAGGCTGTAGGCCAGGCCCACCAGCACGATGCTGGCGGCGATGCACGAACTGACCGCGGGTGAGAGGAACCAGCGCCTGGCCGCCGACTCGCGACCGAACGCGGCGTGGCTCAATACCGTGGCCGCCAGGGTGTTGCTCAGCACGGTGAAAAAACAGAACAGGTTGACCAGCCCGCCAATCAGGCTGGCCTGCGCCTGCCAGCGCGCCAGCAGCACCAGGTACAACTGGATCGCCAGGCCCGCCCAGCCGAGCACGGCGGCGAGCGTCAGCCAGGGGCGGCGCGGCATCAGCCTTTGCGCTGCAGCTTCACATACAGCAGCTCGACTTTCTCCCGTGCCCAGGGCGTCTTGCGCAGGAAGGTCAGGCTCGACTTGATGGTCGGGTTGCTCTTGAAGCAGCGGATATCGACGCGCTCGGCCAGGCCCTGCCATTGGTAGTGCGCCACCAGCTCGGTGAGGATCTGCTCGAGGGTCTTGCCGTGCAGCGCATTGTGTTGGGCCGTGCTCATGCCAGTGCTCCAGGTTCGGGAAGGTGCGCACCTTACACGAGTGTAGTGGGGTAGTGGCATCTACGGCCTGTGCAGCCGCCCCTACAGACAACTACGCCAGTCCACAAAGTACTGGCCAGTACCGAACCGCTTGTGATGAAATGTTATAAAGTAACTATTAGCATTTCTGCCAAGGAACGCCCCACCCCATGCGTCACATCCCCCTGCACCTCTCCCCCCTCGCCGTCGCGCTGTGGCTGGCCTCGCCCGCAAGCCACGCCGTCGAGCTGCAACCCCAGGTGATCACCGCCAACCCGCTGGGCAACGCGCAACTGGCCGCCCCCAGCACCGTGCTCGAAGGCGACGCGCTGCTGCAACAGCAGCACGGCAGCCTGGGCGAGACCCTGAACAAACAGCCCGGCGTCGCCTCCACCTGGTTCGGCCCCGGCGCCAGCCGCCCGGTGATCCGTGGCCTGGACGGCGACCGTATCCGCATCCTGCGTAACGGCGTCGGTGCCCTGGACGCCTCGTCGCTGTCCTATGACCACGCCGTGCCACTGGACCCGGTCACCGTCGAGCGGGTCGAGATCGTGCGTGGCCCGGCCGCCTTGCTGTACGGCGGCAACGCCATCGGCGGTGTGGTCAACACCTTCGACAACCGCATCCCCGACGCGCCCATCGACGGCATCCACGGCGCCGGTGAGCTGCGCTACGGCGGCGCCGACACCACCCGCAGCAGCGCCGGCAAGCTGGAAGCCGGCAACGGCGCCTTCGCCCTGCACCTGGATGCCAACAGCCGCCAGTTCAACGACCTGCGCATCCCCGGTTATGCGCGCAGCTCGAAGGTGCGCGACGCCGACGAGCCCGGCAGCAAGCACCGCCTGGAAAACAGCGACGGCCGCCAGGACGGTGGCGCAATCGGCGGCAGCTACCACTGGGATCACGGCTACACCGGCCTGTCCTACAGCCGCTACGACAGCAACTACGGCTCGGTGGCCGAGCCCGGTGTGCGCCTGGACATGCAACAGGACCACTACGGCTTCGCCTCGGAGCTGCGCGACCTCGACGGCCCGTTCAGCTCGGTCAAGGTCGATGCCGGCTACACCGACTACCAGCACCGCGAGATCGAAAGCGGCGAAGTGCATACCACCTTCAAGAACAAAGGCTACGAGGCGCGCATCGAGGCGCGGCACCAGCCGCTCGGCCCGGTCGAGGGGGTGATCGGCGCACAGGTCAGCCGCAACGAATTCTCCGCCCTGGGTGAGGAGGCATTCGTCCCGCACACCGACACCGACAGCCTGGCGCTGTTCATGCTCGAACAATGGCAGGCCACGCAGCGCCTGAACCTGAGCCTGGGCGCCCGCCTGGAGCACACCCGTGTCGACCCCGATGCCAAGGGCAATGAAACCTTTGCCGCCGCCGACAGCGCCAGCAGCTTCAACGCCTTCAGCCTCTCTTCCGGCGCCGTGTACCAGCTCGACCCGGTGTGGGCGCTGGCCGCCAACCTGGGCTACACCGAGCGCGCGCCGACCTTCTACGAGCTGTACGCCAACGGCGCCCACGTCGCCACCGGCGCCTTTGAAGTGGGTGACGCCAGCCTGAACAAAGAGAAGGCCATCTCCGGCGACCTGGCCTTACGCTTCGACAATGGCACCCACAAGGGCAGTGTCGGCGTGTTCTACAGCCACTTTCGCAACTACATCGGCCTGATCGGTACCGGCAACCTGCGCGAGGGGCACGATCATGACCATGACGAAGACCATGAGCATGACCATGAGCACGAAGGCTTCCCCGAGTACCAGTACCAGGGCGTGCGTGCGCGCTTCTATGGCATCGAGGCCCAGGACCGTTGGCAGTTGCTGGAGAACCGCTACGGCAGTTTCGCCCTGGAGCTTTCGGGCGATTACACCCGGGCGAAGAACCTCGACAGCGGCGAGCCGCTGCCGCGCATCGCGCCTTTGCGCCTGAACAGCGGGCTGGTGTGGGAACTGGATCGCTGGCAGGCGCGGGTCGACGTGCAGCATGCCGCTTCGCAGCACCGCAAACCGGCCAATGAGACCAGCACCGAGGGTTACACCACCCTGGGGGCCAGCCTTGGCTATCGCTTCGATATCGGCCAGAGCCAGTGGCTGGCCTTTGTGCGGGGGGAGAACCTGACCGACCAGACGGTGCGCTATGCCAGTTCGATCCTACGGGATATCGCGCCGGCGCCGGGGCGTAGTGTGGAGGTAGGGCTGCGTACGACCTTCTAAGCCCATCGCGGGGCAAGCCCGCTCCCACGCAGCCTGTGCTGGGCTCGTGGGAGCGGGCTTGCCCCGCGAT
>NZ_JBMOWQ010000160.1:0-6751 GCF_049310485.1 Pseudomonas sp. GZD-209 | reverse complement strand
AGGGTCTGTCGGGATGGTTCCCGCTATACCCCCCCCCCCCCCCCCCCCCCTGGCCCTGACTGTTACCCCCTCAGCAACAATCCCCTGCGACATTTTGTCTTTTTTTCTTACAACTTCCCCTATATCCTCCCCGCCGCAAGCTGAATCGCTTCACCGAATACCTTTCGCAGCCTTTTCCCTTCGATGCTCCCACGCCTCGTTGCGCTTGCCGTTTCTTCAACAATCAAAAGATAGCGCTATCTCATGCTCCAGTTGCCCACTACCCGCTACGCCGGACTCGCCCTTGCCACCCTGCTCGGCAGCCTGTCCCCCACCACCAGCGCCAGCGAACTGTTCGCCAAGGACTCCCCCTGGATGCTCGGCGACTGGGGCGGCACCCGCACCGATCTGCTGGAAAAGGGCTACGACTTCACCCTCGGCTACACCGGCGAGATGGGCAGCAACCTGCACGGTGGCTACAGCCACGACCGCGCCGCACGCTACAGCGACCAGTTCACCTTCGGCGTGAACATGGACCTGCAGAAGATCCTCGGCTGGCATGACACCGAGTTCCAGCTGACCGTCACCGAACGCCACGGCGACAACATCAGCAACGACCGCATCAACGACCCCCGCGTCGGCGGCTTCACCTCGGCCCAGGAAGTCTGGGGCCGCGGTGAAACCTGGCGGCTGACGCAGATGTGGATCAAGCAGAAATACTTCGACGGTGCGCTGGATGTGAAATTCGGCCGCTTCGGCGAAGGCGAAGACTTCAACAGCTTCCCCTGCGACTTCCAGAACCTGGCGTTCTGCGGCTCGCAGGTCGGCAACTGGGTGGGCGGCATCTGGTACAACTGGCCGGTCAGCCAGTGGGCGCTGCGCGTGCGCTACAACCTCAACGACGAACTCTATGCCCAGGTCGGGGTGTTCGAGCAGAACCCGTCCAACCTCGAATCGGGCAACGGCTTCAAGCTCAGCGGCAGCGGCACGCAAGGTGCGGTGATGCCGGTCGAACTGGTGTGGAGCCCGCGGCTCAATGGGCTGAAAGGGGAATATCGCGCCGGCTACTACTACAGTAATGCCAAGGCACAGGATGTTCTGAAGGACAGCAACGGCGCCCCGGCCGCCATCAGCGGCGCCGCCTACCGCAGCAGCTCGAGCAAGCACGGCCTGTGGCTCGGCGTGCAGCAGCAGGTGACCGCGCAGGCGTCCGACCAGTCGCGTGGCCTGAGCCTGTTCGCCAATGCCACGGTGCACGACAAGAAGACCAATGCCATCGACAACTATGTACAGGCAGGTGTGGTTTACAAAGGGCCGTTCGACGCCCGCGCCAAGGACGACATCGGTTTCGCCCTGGCCCGCGTGCACGTCAACCCCGGTTACCGCAAGAACGCCCGCCTCATCAACCAGGCCGCCGGTCTCTACGACTACGACAACCCTGGCTACCTGCCCGTGCAGGACACCGAATACAGCGCCGAACTCTATTACGGCATCCACCTGGCCAACTGGCTCACCGTGCGCCCGAACCTGCAGTACATCCGCCACCCGGGCGGCGTGTCGCACGTCGATGACGCGCTGATCGGTGGCCTGAAGATCCAGAGCACTTTCTAACCTCCCCTTCCACTCTACGGAGAACAGACGATGAGCACTGACGGTGCCAACAATGGAACCCGCTGGCTACCGCGCCTGATGGGCGTGCTGCTGTTGCTGATGGGCCTGGCCCTGCTGGCCGGCGGCATCAAGCTGAGCCAGCTGGGCGGTTCGCTTTACTACCTGATCGCCGGGATCGGCTTTGCCCTGTCCGGCATCCTGCTGCTGGCCAAGCGCCGCATCGCCCTGGGCCTGTACGGCCTGGTGCTGCTGGGCAGCACGGTCTGGGCCCTGCTGGAAGTCGGCCTGGATTGGTGGCAGCTGGTGCCACGCCTGGCCATCTGGTTCGCCATCGGCGTGGTGCTGCTGCTGCCGTGGGCGCGTCGCCCGCTGATCGGCCCGGCCTCCAGGATCAACACCGCCCTGCTCAGCGTGGCCGTGGTCGCTTCCGGCGCCACCGCCGTGGCCAGCCAGTTCACCCACCCGGGCGAAATCCGTGGCGCGTTCACCCGCGACGACAGCGAAATGGGCAGCGCCGCACCGGCCATGCCGGACGGTGAATGGCAGGCCTACGGCCGTACCGAGCACGGCGATCGCTACTCGCCGCTGCGCCAGATCACCCCGCAGAATGCCTACCGCCTGGAAGAAGCCTGGCGCATCCGCACCGGTGATCTGCCGACCGAGAACGACCCGGTCGAGCTGACCAACCAGAACACCCCGCTGAAAGTGAACGGCATGCTCTATGCCTGTACCGCCCACAGCAGGCTGCTGGCCCTGGACCCGGACACCGGCGCCGAGATCTGGCGCTTCGACCCGCAGGTCAAGAGCCCTACCGGCACCTTCAAGGGCTTCGCCCACATGACCTGCCGTGGCGTCTCCTACTACGACGAGAACAGCTACGTCAGCCGTGACGGCAGCCCCGCGCCGAAAATCACCGACGCCGGCCAAGCCGTGGCCCAGGCCTGCCCGCGCCGCCTCTACCTGCCGACCGCCGACGCCCGCCTGATCGCCATCAACGCCGACAACGGCAAGGTCTGCGAAGGCTTCGCCAACCAGGGCGTGATCGACCTGACCCGCGGCATCGGCCCGTTCACCGCCGGTGGCTACTACTCCACCTCGCCGGCGGCGATCACCCGCAGCCTGGTGATCATCGGCGGCCACGTGACCGACAACGAGTCGACCAACGAGCCGTCCGGCGTGATCCGCGCCTATGACGTGCACGACGGGCACCTGGTGTGGAACTGGGACAGCAACAACCCGGACGACACCAAGCCCCTGGCCGACGGCAAGTTCTACAGCCGCAATTCGGCCAACATGTGGTCGATCGCCAGCGTCGATGAAGACCTCGGCATGATCTACCTGCCGCTGGGCAACCAGACCCCCGACCAGTGGGGCGCCGACCGCACCCCGGGCGCCGAGAAGTACAGCGCCGGCATCGTCGCCCTGGACCTGGCCACTGGCAAGGCGCGCTGGAACTACCAGTTCACCCACCATGACCTGTGGGACATGGACGTCGGCAGCCAGCCGACCCTGGTCCACCTGAAGACCGACGACGGCGTCAAGCCCGCGGTCATCGTGCCGACCAAGCAAGGCAGCCTGTATGTGCTCGACCGCCGCGACGGCACGCCGATCGTGCCGATCCGCGAGATCCCGGTACCGCAGGGCGCGGTCAAGGGCGACCACACCGCACCGACCCAGGCCCGCTCCGACCTCAACCTGCTCGGCCCCGACCTGACCGAACAGGCCATGTGGGGCGCCACGCCGTTCGACCAGATGCTCTGCCGCATCCAGTTCCGCAGCCTGCGCTACGAAGGCCAGTACACCCCGCCGTCCGAGCAGGGCAGCCTGGTCTACCCGGGCAACGTCGGCGTGTTCAACTGGGGCAGCGTGTCGGTCGACCCGGTGCGCCAGCTGCTGTTCACCTCGCCCAACTACATGGCCTTCGTGTCGAAGATGGTGCCGCGTGAGCAGGTTGCCGAAGGCAGCAAACGCGAAAGCGAGACCAGCGGCGTGCAGCCGAACACCGGCGCGCCGTATGCCGTGACCATGCACCCGTTCATGTCGCCGCTGGGCGTGCCGTGCCAGGCCCCGGCCTGGGGCTATGTGGCCGCCATCGACCTGTTCACCAACAAAGTGGTGTGGAAGCACAAGAACGGCACCACCCGTGACAGCACCCCGGTACCGATCGGCATGCCGGTGGGCGTACCGAGCATGGGCGGCTCGATCGTCACCGCCGGTGGCGTGGGCTTCCTCAGCGGCACCCTGGACCAGTACCTGCGCGCCTATGACGTGAAGAACGGTGAAGAGCTGTGGAAAGCCCGCCTGCCGGCAGGCGGCCAGGCCACGCCGATGACCTACACCGGCAAGGACGGCAAGCAGTACGTGCTGGTGACCGCTGGCGGGCATGGCTCGCTGGGCACCCGCATGGGCGATTACATCATCGCTTACAAACTCGCCGAGTAAGCCTCAGCCCCATCGCGGGGGGGGGGGGGGGGGGGGAAAAAAGAACAAATTATATGGCTGCGGGGGGGGTGGGTAGGATTGGGGGAGCTCCCCTCGTATGGTGTTGTGGGGTGGGGGTGGGGGGCTCTCCCCCCCCCGCGATGGCATCAACCCCTCCCCCCTTCGTCTACCATTGAAACCTGCCCCCCACTGCCCCATCTAAGCACCATAGCCATTCACGCAGGTGCCCCATGAGCGACCAGCAGGATTTCCCGGACCGCCCCGACGAACACAGCGAAGTCGAACACCCCGACCACGCCACCGGCGCCGGCCACCACCTCGCCCTGCCCGGCCAACAGCTGCCGGACAAGGTCTACGTGATCCCGATCCACAATCGCCCGTTCTTCCCCGCGCAAGTGCTGCCGGTGATCGTCAATGAAGAGCCCTGGGCCGAAACCCTCGACCTGGTGGCCAAGACCCCGCACCACTCGCTGGCGCTGTTCTTCATGGACACCCCGGCCGAAGACCACCGCCACTTCGACACCAAGGCCCTGCCCCAGTACGGCACCCTGGTGAAGGTGCACCACGCCAGCCGCGAAGGCGGCAAGCTGCAGTTCGTCGCCCAGGGCCTGACCCGGGTGCGCATCCGCACCTGGCTCAAGCACCACCGCCCGCCCTACCTCGTCGAAGTCGAATACCCGCACCAGCCGGCGCAGCCCACCGATGAGGTGAAGGCCTACGGCATGGCGCTGATCAACGCGATCAAGGAGCTGCTACCGCTCAACCCGCTGTACAGCGAAGAGCTGAAGAACTACCTCAACCGCTTCAGCCCCAACGACCCGTCGCCGCTCACCGATTTCGCCGCCGCGCTCACCTCCGCCACCGGCAGCCAGCTGCAGGAAGTGCTGGACTGCGTGCCCATGCTCAAACGCATGGAGAAAGTGCTGCCGATGCTGCGCAAGGAAGTCGAAGTCGCGCACCTGCAGAACGAGATTTCCGCCGAGGTGAACCGACAGATCGGTGAGCACCAGCGCGAATTCTTCCTCAAGGAACAGCTCAAGGTCATCCAGCAGGAGCTGGGCCTGACCAAGGACGACCGCAGCGCCGATGTCGAGCAGTTCCAGCAACGCCTGCAAGACAAGACCCTGCCCGAGCAGGCGAAAAAACGCATCGATGAAGAGATGGGCAAGCTGGCCATCCTCGAAACCGGCTCGCCAGAATACGCCGTCACCCGCAACTACCTGGACTGGGCCACCGCCCTGCCCTGGGGTGTGTACGGCGACGACAAGCTCGACCTTGCCCACGCCCGCAAGGTGCTGGACCGCCACCACGCCGGGCTCGATGACATCAAGGAACGCATCCTCGAATTCCTCGCCGTGGGCGCCTGGAAAGGCGAGATCAGCGGCTCGATCGTGTTGCTGGTGGGCCCGCCCGGGGTGGGCAAGACCAGCATCGGCAAGTCCATCGCCGAATCCCTCGGCCGGCCGTTCTACCGCTTCAGCGTCGGCGGCATGCGCGACGAGGCCGAGATCAAGGGCCACCGCCGCACCTACATCGGCGCCCAGCCGGGCAAGCTGGTGCAGGCGCTGAAGGAGGTCGAGGTGATGAACCCGGTGATCATGCTCGATGAGATCGACAAGATGGGCCAGAGCTACCAGGGCGACCCCGCCTCGGCGCTGCTGGAAACCCTCGACCCCGAGCAGAACGTCGATTTCCTCGACCATTACCTGGACCTGCGCCTGGACCTGTCCAAAGTGCTGTTCGTCTGTACCGCCAACACCCTGGACTCGATCCCCGGGCCGTTGCTCGACCGCATGGAAGTGATCCGCCTGTCCGGCTATATCACCGAAGAAAAACTGGCCATCGCCAAGCGCCACCTGTGGCCCAAGCAGCTGGCAAAGGCCGGTGTCTCGAAGAGCAGCCTGAGCATCAGCGACAGCGCCCTGCGTACGGTGATCGAGGGCTATGCCCGCGAGGCCGGCGTGCGCCAGCTGGAAAAACAACTGGGCAAGCTGGTGCGCAAGGCGGTGGTCAAGCTGTTGGAAGACCCAGGCGCCAAACTGAAGATCGGCAACAAGGAGCTCGAGCCAGCCCTCGGCATGCCGGTGTTCCGCAGCGAACAGGTACTGGCCGGCAAGGGCGTGATCACCGGCCTGGCCTGGACCAGCATGGGCGGCGCCACCCTGCCGATCGAGGCCACCTGCATCCACACCCTCAACCGCGGCCTCAAGCTCACCGGCCAGTTGGGGGATGTGATGAAGGAGTCGGCGGAAATCGCCTACAGCTATGTCAGCTCCAACCTGAAGCAGTACGGTGGCACGCCGGGCTACTTCAACGAGGCCTTCATTCACCTGCACGTGCCCGAAGGCGCCACCCCCAAGGATGGCCCCAGCGCCGGTGTGACCATGGCCAGCGCGCTGTTGTCGCTGGCCCGTGACCAGGTGCCGAAGAAAGGCGTGGCCATGACCGGCGAGTTGACCCTGACCGGGCAGGTGCTGCCGATTGGCGGCGTGCGCGAGAAGGTGATTGCCGCGCGGCGGCAGAAAATCTTCGAGCTGATCCTGCCCGAGGCCAACCGTGGCGATTTCGCCGAGTTGCCGGAGTATCTGAAGGAAGGGCTGACCGTGCACTTCGCCAAGCGCTTTGCCGACGTGGCGAAAGTGTTGTTCTGACCGATCCCGATCGCGGGGGGGAGAGAGGCCCCCAACCTCAACACGATAGGGGAGAGGGGGGCCCGGCT
>NZ_JBMOWQ010000159.1:0-5179 GCF_049310485.1 Pseudomonas sp. GZD-209 | reverse complement strand
CAACCGATTCCCACCCACCCTGCGTGTTACGCTAACACATGCGCCTCCCCCCCCCCCCCCCCCCGATGAGGCCGGCACAGGCAGCACAACTTCGGTTATCCTCAGGCAACTTCAGCCTCCGGAGCCAACATGACCCTCCCTCGTCTGCTCGTTCCCCTGGGCCTCGCCCTGCTCACCGCCTGCGCGCAACAGCCGCAACGCAACGTCGAACTGGACGCCGAAAGCGAATGCCCGACGCGCCTGCAGGTCGGCCAGACCATGACCCTCACCCTGCCCAGCAACCCCAGCACCGGTTACCGCTGGCTGTTGCAGAACCCGGCCCCGGAAATCCTCCGCGCCCTCGGCCCCGAGGTGTACAGCACCCCCGAGGAAGCCGGTATCGTCGGCAGCGGCGGGATCTCCACCTGGCGCTTCCAGGCCAAGGCCGCCGGCGAGGGCCACCTGATCCTGGTCTACCAACAGCCCTGGGCCCCGGAAGTGCGCCCGGTGCAGACCTTCGATTGCGCCATTCGGGTCAAGTGAGCCGGCGGCGCCGGTCAGCCAGTCATGCAAGCTTGCCGTGGTTTGGCTAGAATGCCGCCCCTGTAGATTGCCAGCCGCCCGGACCCTTCGTGAGCAAACAACCCGACCGCCTTTTCGCCCAGCCCCTGGAGCAGGTACCCGACTTCGTTTTCAACGAGGACGTGGTGCAAGTGTTCCCGGACATGATCAAGCGCTCGGTGCCCGGTTACCCGACCATCGTCGAGAACCTTGGCGTGCTGGCCGCGCGCTTCGCCCAACCCAATACCGCGCTGTACGACCTCGGCGCCTCGCTGGGCGCGGTGACCCAGGCCCTGCGCCGGCACGTGCGCACTGAGGGTTGCCGGGTGATTGCCGTGGACAACTCCGCGGCCATGGTCGAGCGCTGCCGCCAGTACCTCACGGCCCAGGACTCGATGTTCCAGGAGCTGTTGCCGGTACAGGTGCTGGAGGCCGACATCCTGTCGTTGCCGTTCGAGCCCGCCTCGGTGGTGGCAATGAACTTCACCCTGCAGTTCATCGCCCCCGAACAGCGCCTGGAGTTGCTCGGCCGCATTCGCCAGGCCCTGCTGCCGGGCGGTGCGCTGATCCTCTCGGAGAAGCTGCGCTTCGCCGACGACCAGCAACAGCAACTGCTCAACGACCTGCACCTGGACTTCAAACGGGCCAATGGCTACAGCGAACTGGAAATCGCCCAGAAGCGCAGCGCCATCGAAAACGTGATGAAGCCCGATACGTTGGAAACCCATGCCGAGCGCTTGCGCGCCGCCGGTTTCTCCAAGGTCGTGCCCTGGTTCCAATGCCTTAACTTTGCCTCGCTGATAGCCCTGCCATGATCGATCTGTCCCCTCTCGTCCGCCGCCTGGCGGGCACGCCCCTCGCCACCTGGTCCCAAGGCCTGCAGGCACAACTGCAAACCAAGCTGGAAAAGGGCCACGGCGACCTCGACCGCTGGCGCGGCGCGCTCGAAGCGCTGCCACGCCTGACGCCAAGCGAGGTCGACCTGGTCGACGGCCTGCGCCTGGACTGCGATTGCGACGACGCCACCCGGGCCCAGATGCGCCAGGCCTTGATGGGGCTGTCGCCTTGGCGCAAGGGGCCGTTCGACCTGTTCGGTGTGCACGTCGACACCGAATGGCGCTCGGACTGGAAATGGTCGCGGGTCGGCCCGCACCTGGACCTTGCGGGCAAGCGCGTGCTCGACGTGGGTTGCGGCAACGGCTACTACCAGTGGCGCATGCTCGGCGCCGGTGCCGACATGGTCATCGGGGTCGACCCCAACTGGCTGTTCTTCTGCCAGTTCCAGGCGGTGCAGCAGTACCTGCCGGACTTGCCGGCCTGGCACCTGCCGTTTGCCCTGGAGGAGCTGCCGGCCAACCTGGAAGGTTTCGACACGGTGTTCTCCATGGGCGTGTTCTACCACCGCCGTTCGCCCATCGAGCACCTGCTGGCGCTCAAGGACTGCCTGGTGAAAGGTGGCGAGTTGGTGCTGGAAACCCTGGTGATCGAGGGCGATGAAAACCAGGTGCTGGTGCCCGAGGACCGTTATGCGCAGATGCGCAACGTGTGGTTCCTGCCGTCGGTGCCGGCGCTGGAGCGCTGGCTGCGCCGCGCCGGGTTCAGCGATGTGCGCTGCGTCGATGTCAGCGTTACCAGCGTCGAGGAGCAGCGCAGCACCGAGTGGATGCGCTACCAGTCGCTGGGCGACTTCCTCGACCCGAACGACCACGGCAAGACCGTCGAAGGCCTGCCGGCGCCGCGCCGCGCCACGCTGCTGGCGCGTAAATAAAAAAGGCGCCCTAAAAGGGTAATGCCAGTCAGTTAGCGCTTCATCGCACTTGTTGGGGCTGCTTTGCAGCCCTTCGCGGGTGAACCCGCTCCCACAGGATCTCGATGCCCTGTGGGAGCGGGTTTACCCGCGAAGGGTCGCGCAGCGACCCCAATTGGCTTGACTGACTGGCATTACCCTGAAGGGGCGCCTGAATACACCTGCGGCGAGGAGCTGTCGCGGCGCAGGTGGTGGCTACTCAATCCTTGGCCAGTTCACGGGCCTTTTCTTCGGCTTTGCGCTCACGCTCGGCCACGGCCTCTTGCTTGTCGCCGTGCAGGCGTGCCTGGTCCTCGCGGAACGCCTGCCAGAACTGCTTGGAACGCTCCGCGCCGCCTTCGGCGAAAACGCTGGTGCTGCCCAGGGCGAGGATCGCCAGCAGCAGGTATTTGCTCAGGTTCATCGTGCTTGCCTCGTGATAACCGTATCGACAGGGCCATCATCGCAAGGGGCAGCTAACGCCAAGGTGAGCAGGACATTACAGTCTTGCAAGGCGGCCCCTTCGCGGGGCAAGCCCGCTCCCACGAGATCGATGGGCCGGCCCTGTCACGCACATGACCCGCGTATTACAAATCCGTTATCCCCGCCGTTTACCCATTCGCATCCAGTAACATCCTCACCGCTTGACCCTGATGTCACTACAGGGTCGAGAATCGCCCCCTTTCCGTAACCCGAGCTCACCATGCGCCTACTGATCATCGAGGACGAACCCCGTACCGCCGACTACCTGCAGCAAGGCCTGCGCGAAAACGGCTACGTGGTCGACTGCGCCCATACCGGCACCGACGGCTTGCACCTGGCCCGCCAGCAGCCCTACGACCTGGTGATCCTTGACGTCAAC
Organism: Pseudomonas sp. GZD-209; assembly: GCF_049310485.1. Classification (NCBI taxonomy): domain Bacteria; kingdom Pseudomonadati; phylum Pseudomonadota; class Gammaproteobacteria; order Pseudomonadales; family Pseudomonadaceae; genus Pseudomonas; species Pseudomonas sp. GZD-209. Next base: position 1,991 of record NZ_JBMOWQ010000159.1, on the reverse strand, counting down.
CTGCCCGAGCTCGATGGCTGGAGCGTGCTGCAGCGCCTGCGCGCCGAGTCGTCCACCCGGATCATGATGCTCACCGCCCACGGCCGCCTTGCCGATCGGGTCAAGGGCCTGGACCTGGGCGCCGACGACTACCTGCTCAAACCCTTCGAATTCCCCGAGCTGTTGGCACGTATCCGCAGCCTGCTGCGGCGCAACGACCAGCGCCTGCAACCGAGCACCCTGAAAGTCGCCGACCTTGAGCTCGACCCCGGCCGCCACCGCGCCTTCCGCGGCGGCCAGCGCATCGACCTGACCGCCAAGGAGTTCGCCCTGCTGCACCTGCTGATGCGCCAGAGCGGCGAAGTGCTGTCGCGCACGCAGATCATTTCGCTGGTGTGGGACATGAACTTCGATTGCGACACCAACGTGGTCGAGGTGTCGATCCGCCGCCTGCGGGCGAAGATCGACGCCCCCTTCGAGGACAAGCTGATCCACACCCTGCGTGGCGTCGGCTATGTGCTCGAGGCGCGGGCGTGAAGCGCGCAACCCTGTCGCTGCGCCTCGGCCTGACCGTCACCCTGATGGGCGCAGCCTTGGTGCTGCTGCTGGCCACCCTGGCGGTGTTCGCCCTCGACCACGAGCTGGACAGCCGGGCGCGCAAGGACCTGGCGCGCAAGATGCTGCAGGTCGAGCACAACCTGCGGGTGGACTTGCGCAGCGACGATCTGGGCACCCGCGCCCACCCGTTGCTCGACCTGGTGATGGGCCATGACAACCTGAGCCTCAGCGTCATGGCCACCAGCGGCCGTCACCCGGCCCTGCTCAGCCTTGGCCCGGCCCTGCAATCCCGGCACCTGCTGGAAATGGCCGCGAGCCCCCGGCTGGTGTTCCACGAGTGGCGCGACGATCAAGGCAACGAGGTGCTCACCGCCAGCCGCCTGATGCTGCTGCGCGACGACACCCCGGTGAATGTGCTGATGTCGCTCAACCGCGGCGACGACAACGCCCTGCTGCAGGCCTACCTGCATTCGACCCTGCTCGCCTTGCCGCTGTTACTGCTGCTGATCGGCATCGCTGCCTGGAAGCTGGTGCAGCGTGACCTGCGCCCGCTGCGTCACTTTCGCCGCATCGCCGGGCAAGTGTCGGCCCAGGACCTCGACCACCGCTTGCCGGTGGATGGCCTGCCGACCGAGCTGGCCGACTTGGCCCGGGCGATCAACGTCATGCTCGACCGCCTTGATCAGGGCGTGCGCCAGTTGTCGCAGTTCTCCGACGACCTGGCCCACGAATTGCGCACGCCGATCGGCAACCTGATGGGCAAGGCCCAGGTGACCCTGGCCCGCGAGCGCGATGGCGACAAATACCGTGAAGCGCTGGAGGACAGTGTCGAGGAGCTGACCCGGCTCAACCGCATCATCAACGACATGCTGTTCCTCGCCCAGGTCAGCCAGCCGCAGAGCCAGGTTGCGCTGCAGCCAGTGGCACTGGCTGACGAGGTGGCCCGGGTGAGTGAGCTGTTTGCCTTCAGCGCCGAGCTCAAGGGCATCACCCTGGAACTGCAAGGCTGGGGTACGGCCTTGGCGGACAAGCTGATGTTCCAGCGGGCACTGTCGAACTTGCTGAGCAATGCGATACGGCATAGCCCGCAAGCGCAAAAGGTGACCGTGGGGATCGAGCGGCTGGGCGATGAGGTCGGGGTCTGGGTGGAGAATCAGGGGGCTGGCATTGGCGAGGCGCATCTGCCGCACCTGTTCGAACGTTTCTACCGGGCGGGCAGCGGACGGTCACGTCTTGAGGGCGGGACCGGGCTGGGGTTGGCGATCGTGAAGTCGATCATGCAGCTGCATGGCGGGCGGGTTGAGGTGCGTAGCCAGGCCGAAGGGCCGACCCGTTTCACCCTCGTATTCAAGGCAGAGTAGACATTCGCGGGGCAAGCCCGCTCCCACAAATTGGCGTGGGAGCGGGCTTGCCCCGCGATGGCTTCGGACAGACCACCGCGAAACGGCAAAAAC
>NZ_JBMOWQ010000158.1:0-6254 GCF_049310485.1 Pseudomonas sp. GZD-209 | reverse complement strand
GAAGAGTTATAGGGGCAACCCCGCCCCAAAATGGGTGGTGGGTGTGCTGCCCCCCCCCGCGATGGCTTCGCACGGATCAGCGCGAAGCGGCGACGATCAGCGCTTTCATCTCGGCCACGGCGGCCTTGAAGCCGACGAACAGAGCATGGGCCACCAGCGCATGGCCGATGTTCAGCTCGTTGATGCCCTTGATCGCGGCGACGGCTTCGACGTTGTGGTAATGCAGCCCGTGGCCGGCGTTGACGATCAGCCCCTGGCCAATACCGAACGCCACGCCATCGACGATGCGCTTGAGCTCTTCGGCCACTTCGGTCGGCGTCTCGGCATCCGCGTAACGGCCAGTGTGCAGTTCGATTGCTGGTGCACCCACCCGACGCGAGGCCTCAATCTGGCGCTCGTCGGCATCGATGAACAGCGACACTTCGGCGCCGGTGCGCGACAGGCGCTCGACCGCGGCCTTGATCCGCACCTCCTGGCCGGCCACGTCCAGGCCACCTTCGGTGGTCAGCTCCTGGCGGGTCTCCGGGACCAGGCAGATATGCGCCGGGCGGATCTTCTCGGCGAACAGCATCATCTCTTCGGTGACGCCCATCTCGAAGTTCATGCGGGTCTGCAGCACATCCTTGAGCACCAGCACATCGCGCTCCTGGATGTGCCGGCGGTCTTCACGCAGGTGCACGGTGATGCCGTCGGCGCCCGCTTCCTCTGCGTCCAGCGCGGCCTTGACCGGGTCTGGATAGCGGGTGCCCCGGGCCTGGCGCAGGGTCGCCACGTGGTCGATGTTGACGCCGAGAAGCATGCGGTTGCTGTGAGTCACGAAGGGGCACTCCTGAAAGTTGAGGGCCACAGCATACGTGCTGATCAGCGCTTGCGAAACAGTTCCCGGCTGACCAGTGGCTTGGGCCCCAGGTGCACCGCCAGGGCCTGGCGCATCAGGCGCTTGGCGGCGAGCAAGGCGCCGGGGGCGTCCCAGTCGGCCTGGGCCAGGGCCTGCAACTCGATACCCTTGAACAACCCGGGCTGGAACAGCTCGACCCGTTGCAGGCCGGCATCCACCTGCAGGCGATAGAGGCCCTCGGCGACGACCGGGTCGTCATTCACGTCATGTTCCAGCGAGAAGGCGTAACCCAGCTCGTCCAGCAACCGCCATTCGAACGAGCGCAGCAGCGGCTCCAGCGGTCGGCCGGCGGCCAGGGCTTGCAGGGTCAGGGTGTAATGCTCGAACAGCGCTGGCTGCGGTGCCTCGGCGGGCAACAGGCGCATCAGCAGTTCGTTGAGGTAGAGGCCGCTGAACAGCGCATCGCCATGCAGCCAGGCCGCGATGCCGTTGCTGTCCAGGCGCCATACGGTCTTCAGCTCACCACGCCCGCGCAGCTCTACTTCCAGTGGCACGAACGGCCGCACCTGGCTGCCACCCTTGCCCCGCGCACGGCGCAGTACCGCACGCACCCGCCCCTGAGGCGTGAGGAAATCCACCAGGGCGCTGGTTTCCTTGTAGGCGCGGCTGTGCAGCACGTACGCCGGCTGGGGGGTGGGTTGGTCCATCCAAGGATTCTCGATGTCACAAATGACTGTGGGAGCGGCGGTTCGGCGCACCGACTTGCCCTGTGATCGCTATCGCGAGGCAAGTCGGTGCGCCGAACCGCCGCTCCCACAAGAGATACGGGACGCGCCTGACGGTTACAGGTCGCCGTAGCCCAGCGAACGCAGGGCACGTTCGTCGTCGGACCAGCCGCCTTTGACCTTGACCCAGAGGTTGAGCATCACCTTGGCGTCGAACAGCGTTTCCATGTCCTTGCGCGCGTCGGAGCCGATGCGTTTGATGCGCTCGCCCTTGTCGCCGATGATGATCTTCTTCTGGCCGTCACGCTCGACCAGGATCAGCGCATGGATATGCAGCACATGGCCCTGCTGCTTGAATTCCTCGATTTCCACGGTGATCTGGTACGGCAGCTCTGCACCCAACTGGCGCATGATCTTCTCGCGCACCAGCTCAGCGGCCAGGAAGCGGCTGCTGCGGTCGGTGATCTGGTCTTCCGGGAAGAAGTGGTCATTCTCCGGCAGGTGCTTGGCGATCAGCGCTTCCAGCGACTCGAGGTTGTGCCCCTGCTGGGCCGAGATCGGCACGATCTCGGCATTCGGCAGTTGATCTTGCAGCCACTGCAGGTGCGGGATCAGGTCGCCCTTCTCGTCCATGCGGTCGGTCTTGTTGACCGCCAGGATCACCGGGCCGGTCACATACTGAACGCGCTCGAGTACCAGCTGGTCCTCATCGGTCCAGCGGGTGCGGTCAACCACGAAGATCACCACGTCGACATCTTTCAAGGCCGCCGAGGCGTTGCGGTTCATGTAGCGGTTGAGCGCCTTGTCGTTCGCCTTGTGCATGCCTGGGGTGTCGACGTAGATCGCCTGCACATCACCCTCGGTCTTGATGCCGAGCATGTTGTGGCGGGTGGTCTGCGGCTTGCGCGAGGTGATCGCCAGCTTCTGGCCGAGGATGTGGTTGAGCAGCGTCGACTTGCCGACGTTGGGGCGGCCGACGATGGCGACATAGCCGCAGCGGGTCGAAGTGTTCTCAGTCATTGCCATTCTCCACGCCCAGGGCGATCAATGCGGCGGCGGCGGCGACCTGTTCGGCAATACGCCGGCTTACGCCCTGGCCACGGCTTTTCTTGTTCAGCAGGACCACTTCGCATTCGACGAGGAAGGTCCGGCAGTGCGGTTCGCCCTGGATATCCACCACTTCGTAACGTGGCAGCTCGCAGGCACGCGACTGCAGGAACTCCTGCAGGCGGGTCTTGGGGTCTTTGTTGGTGTCGACCAGGGTCAGGCCTTCGAACTCGTCGGTCAGCCAGGCCAGGATGCGCTCGCGCGCAGTCTGCATGTCGGCGTCCTGGTAGATGGCGCCGATCAGCGCTTCGAGGGCGTCGGCGAGGATCGACTCGCGGCGGAAACCGCCGCTCTTGAGCTCGCCAGAGCCCAGGCGCAGGTACTCGCCAAGGTCGAAGCCACGGGCCAGACGGGCCAGGGTTTCACCCTTGACCAGGCGCGCCCGCAGGCGCGACAGCTGGCCTTCCCGGGCCTGCGGGAAGCGCTCGAACAGCGCTTCGCCAACCACGAAGTTGAGAATGGCATCGCCAAGGAATTCCAGGCGCTCGTTGTTGCGCCCGGCATAACTGCGATGGGTCAGGGCCAGCAGCATCTGGTCCTGATCCTTGAAGGTGTAGCCGAGCTTGCGCTCCAGGCGGGCAAGGGAAGCACTCATGGGGCCACCCGTACAATGTTCAACGCGTTGTTCAAATCAACATCCTGAAAGACGGTTTGGCTGTGGTCCGGCATCAAAATGGCGAAACCTCTCACTCCCTGAGAACACAGCCTATGTCAGAAAAGCAATCGGCGCTGTCCGCAGACAGCGCCGTTGATACTTAGTGGATCAGGCCGACCCGCGACAGGTTGGGCAGGTGGCTGAGTTTCGGCTCAGGCCAGCTCATCCAAACGGCGAACGCCTTGCCGACGATGTTCCGGTCAGGGACCATGCCGTGCAGCTCTTTGGGGATGTTCGGATCATCCCAGTAGCGGCTGTCGTTGGAGTTGTCGCGGTTGTCACCCATCATGAAGTAATGCCCGGCCGGCACGGTCCATTGCTGGTCCGGCGGCATGCGGTAGCGGGTCATTTCCTTGCGGATCAGGTGCTCGACTTCACCGAGTTTTTCCTTGTACAGCTCGGCGCTGCCCAAGGTGCCCGGCTCGCTGCCGACCAGTTGTTCGGCGACCGCCTGGCCATTGACGAACAGGCGCTTGTCGTTGGTGTAGCGGATCTGGTCGCCCGGCAGGCCGATCACCCGCTTGATGTAGTTGACGTTCGGGTCGCTGGGGTAGCGGAACACCATGACATCGCCGCGCTGCGGGTCACCGACTTCGATGACCTTCTTGTCGATCACCGGCAGGCGGATGCCGTAGGAGAACTTGTTCACCAGGATGAAGTCGCCCACTTCCAGGGTCGGTTTCATCGAACCCGACGGGATCTGGAACGGCTCAACCAGGAACGAGCGCAGCACCAGCACGATGAACAGCACCGGGAAGAACGACTTGCCGTACTCGACCAGCAACGGCTCCTTGTTCAGGCGTTCGACCACGGCCATTTCTGGCTGGCTGACGCTGCCCTGATAGGTGGCGATCGCCGCGCGCCGGCGCGGGGCCAGGAACAGCAGGTCGATCAGACCCAACAGGCCGCAGACGGCAACGGCGATGACGAGCAACAGCGGGAAATTTAGCGACATAGGACCTAGCTATCCAACCTGAGCACGGCGAGGAAGGCTTCCTGTGGAATTTCCACGTTACCGACCTGTTTCATGCGTTTCTTACCGGCCTTCTGCTTCTCCAGCAGCTTCTTCTTACGGCTCACGTCGCCACCGTAGCACTTGGCCAGTACGTTCTTTCTGAGCGCCTTGACGGTTGTCCGCGCAATGATCTGGCCGCCAATGGCTGCCTGGATCGCCACGTCGAACATCTGCCGAGGGATCAGCTCCTTCATCTTCTCGGTCAACGCACGGCCTTTGTAGGCGGCGTTGTCACGGTGCACGATCAGTGCCAGGGCATCGACCTTGTCACCGTTGATCAGCACGTCCAGCTTGACCAGGTTGGCCGACTGGTAGCGGTCGAAATGATAGTCCAGCGAAGCGTAGCCGCGGCTGGTGGACTTGAGGCGGTCGAAGAAGTCCAGCACCACCTCGTTCATCGGCATGTCGTAACGCACCTGCACCTGGCTGCCGAGGAACTGCATGTCGCGCTGCACGCCACGCTTCTCGATGCACAGGGTGATGACGTTGCCCAGGTGTTCCTGGGGTACCAGGATGGTCGCGGTGACGATCGGCTCGCGGAAGTCGGTGACGGACGACACATCAGGCAGCTTCGACGGGTTGTCGACGATGATGGTTTCGCCGGTCTTGAGCTCGAGCTCGTAGATCACGCTTGGCGCGGTGGTGATCAGGTCCAGGTCGTATTCGCGCTCCAGGCGCTCCTGGATGATCTCCATGTGCAGCATGCCGAGGAAGCCGCAACGGAAGCCGAAGCCCAGGGCGTCGGAGCTTTCCGGCATGTACTGCAGCGACGAGTCGTTCAGGGTCAGCTTCTGCAGCGCGTCGCGGAAGTCTTCGAAATCATCGGAGCTGACCGGGAACAGGCCGGCGTAGACCTGTGGCTGGATTTTCTTGAAGCCTGCCAGCACTTCGACCTCTGGGGTCGAGGACAGGGTCAGGGTGTCACCGACCGGTGCACCGTGGATGTCCTTGATGCTGGCGATGATGAAGCCTACTTCACCGGCTTTGAGGTCAGCGGTCTGGGTGTGCTTCGGCGTGAACACGCCGACGCTGTCGACCAGGTGCACCTTGCCGGTGGACTTGACCAGGATCTTGTCGCCTTTCTTGACGCGGCCCTGGCGCACGCGCACCAACGAGACAACGCCCAGGTAGTTGTCGAACCAGGAGTCGATGATCAGCGCCTGCAGGGGCGCATCGATCTCGCCTACGGGCGCGGGGATGGTCTGCACCAGGCGCTCGAGCACCTCGTCCACGCCCATGCCGCTCTTGGCGCTGCAGGCCACGGCGTCGGTGGCGTCGATGCCGATGATCTTCTCGATCTCGTCCTTGACGCGGTCCGGGTCGGCCTGGGGCAGGTCCATCTTGTTCAGGACCGGCATTACCTCGAGGCCTTGCTCGATGGCGGTGTAGCAGTTGGCAACGGACTGGGCTTCTACGCCCTGGCCAGCATCCACCACCAGCAGCGCGCCTTCACAGGCAGCCAGCGAACGCGAAACTTCATAGGTGAAGTCAACGTGGCCGGGGGTGTCGATGAAGTTCAGCTGGTAGGTTTTGCCGTCCTGCGCCTTGTAGTGCAGGGTGACGCTGTGGGCCTTGATGGTGATCCCGCGCTCGCGCTCCAGGTCCATGGAATCGAGGACCTGGGCCTCCATTTCGCGCGCCGACAGGCCACCGCACATCTGAATGAAACGGTCGGCCAGCGTCGACTTGCCATGGTCGATGTGGGCGATGATGGAGAAATTGCGGATATGACTCAAATCACTCACGGGTCAACACTCGAAAAGGCTGCGAGCCGGACGCCCGCCGAAAAATAGCCGGGAATTGTACCTCAAGCCGGAGGGATATGGGAGATTCCTCTATCGGCCTGCCTACATCCCTTGTGGTAGCGGGCTTGCCCCGCGATGAGGCCTGATCAGGCAATGCAGGTGCCTGATC
>NZ_JBMOWQ010000157.1:0-4681 GCF_049310485.1 Pseudomonas sp. GZD-209 | reverse complement strand
CCCGCTCCCACGCACAGAAAGAGGTGTTGCTTCTTGTGGGAGCGGGCTTGCCCCGCGATAGCGCCAGCCCGGACAACACCCAACCATCCGGATTGTCCGACGACTCTATTGCCACTCGCCCAGATTCAATGCAGAATCTGTTAACCAAAAGATATTTGTTATCTATTAGTTAACAGAAAGGAAAACCAAGACCCGATACGGACTTCCCAACGCCTGACTCCAACTACAAAAAAAATGCCCCTGGAGACAATTGATGTCCCCCAACAATAAAAAGATTGATGTGTTCCTGATTGCCGTGAGCCTGGTTGCCGTGCTGCTCACCGTGATCGGCCTTGCTGCCTTCCCCGCACAAGCGGAAAGCCTCGCCAACCAATTGTTCGAAGTGGCCACCCGCACCTTCGGTACCAGCGTTCAGGTCCTGGTGTTCGGCAGCTCGCTGGCGGTGCTGTATCTGGCCTTCAGCAAGTACGGCAACATTCGCCTGGGTGCCGGCAAGCCGGAATACTCCACCACCACCTGGGTGTTCATGTTCATCTGCGCCGGCATGGGTTCCTCGACCCTGTACTGGGGCGTGATGGAGTGGGCCTACTACTACCAGACCCCTGGCTTGAACATCGCGCCGATGTCGGCCCAGGCGCTGGAATACAGCGTCAGCTACTCGTTCTTCCACTGGGGTATCAGTGCCTGGTCGATCTACGCCCTGGCCTCGCTGGCAATGGCCTACCACTTCCATGTGCGCAAGAAGAGCGGCCTTAACCTGGCGTCGGTGATCGAAGCGGTCACCGGCTTCAAGGCCACCGGCCCGGTCGGCCGCGCTGTCGACCTGATCTTCCTGCTGACCATGATGGGCGCGCTGACCGTATCCCTGGCGCTCACCGCCTCGACCCTGACCCGTGGCCTGGCTGACCTGGCCGGCACCCCCAACACCTTCACCGTGCAGCTGCTGGTGATCGGTGCGGTGGCGCTGCTGTTCTCGCTGAGCTCGTACATCGGCATCGACGGCGGCCTGCAGCGCCTGTCGAAGATGGTCTGCGTCGGCGCCCTGCTGTTCGCCGCCGTGGTGCTGCTGGTCGGCCCGACCCAGTTCACCCTGAACAACACGGCCAACTCCATCGGCCTGATGCTGCAGCACTACGTGCAGATGAGCCTGTTCACCGACCCTGCCGGCGACGGTGCCTTTACCCGCAACTGGACGGTGTTCTACTGGCTGTGGTGGGTGTCCTACGCACCGGGAGTGGCCATGTTCGTCGCGCGCGTGTCGCGCGGCCGGTTGATCAAGGAAGTGGTGTTCGCCCTGCTGCTGGGCGGCAGTTTCGGTTGCTGGTTCTTCTTCGGCGCGCTGGAAAGCTACAGCATGCACCAGTTCATCAACGGCCAGATCGACGTACCCAAGCTGCTCAGCACCGCCGGTGGCGAAGCGGCGGTGACCGACCTGCTGCTGGCCCTGCCGTGGGGCACGCTGTTCCTGGCGGCGTACCTGTTCATCATGGCGGTGTTCTGCGCCTCGCACATGGACGCCGCCGCCTACGCCGTGGCCGCCACCAGCACCCGCAACCTGCGTGAAGGCGAGGACCCGAGCCCTACCCTGCGCCTGTTCTGGTGCGTGGTGCTGACCCTGGTGCCGCTGGCCATGCTGTTCGCCAAGGCGTCGCTGTCGACCATGAAGACCGCCGTGGTGCTCACCGCGATCCCGTTCATGGTGATCCTGCTGGTGAAGATCTACGGCTTCTTCAAGTGGCTGGCGGCCGACTACGGCCAGGTGCCCGCGTACCGCATCGAGGAAGAGGCCACCCGCCTGGCGGGTGAAGAGCCGCAACAGCAAGCGCCACGCAGCGCAGCGGCGGTGCATTGAATTGAGTTGAATTGAGATAGCAACGTGGGAGCGGCGGTGCGCCGATGCGACTTGCCCCGCGATATGGGCTGCCATCGCTATCGCGGGGCAAGCCCGCTCCCACGTTGCCAAACCTACAACAAATTTTTTTGCCTAGCTTGTTAACCAATAGATACGCGTTAACCAATAAGAACCGAGATAGAGCCATGAACGATTTCAAACGCCTGCCCGCCGATTTCTGTGCCAACCCCGAAGTGGCCTTCACCTTGCCGGCCAAGTTCTACACCCAGGCCGCTGTGTTCGAGCACGAGAAGGAAGCGATCTTCGCCCGCAGCTGGATCTGCGTCGGCCACCGCAGCGAAGTCGCCGAGAAGAACGCCTACATCACCCGCCAGGTGATCGGTGAAAGCATCATCATCGTGCGTGGCCGCGACGACGTGCTGCGCGCGTTCTACAACGTCTGCCCGCACCGTGGCCACCAGTTGCTCGAAGGCAGCGGCAAGGCCAAGAACGTCATCACCTGCCCGTACCACGCCTGGGCCTTCAAGCTCGACGGCGAGCTGGCCCACGCCCGCAACTGCGAGAACGTCGCCAGCTTCGACAAGGACAACTCCAGCCTGGTGCAGCTGCGTGTCGAAGAGTACGCAGGCTTCCTGTTCATCAACATGGACAACGACGCAGCCCCCGTCGAAGACCAGCTGCCAGGCCTGCAAAAGCGCATGCGCGAAGCCTGCGCGGTGATCGACGACCTGCACCTGGCGGCACGCTTCGTCAGCGACACCCCGGCCAACTGGAAGTCGATCGTCGACAACTACCTGGAGTGCTACCACTGCGCCCCGGCCCACCCTGGTTTCTCCGACTCGGTGGACGTTGGCCAGTACAGCCACAGCCTGCACGGCAACTGGACCCTGCAGTACGGCCTGGCCAAGCCTTCGGAGCAGTCGTTCAAGTTCGATGAATCGGTCAAAGACCCCTCCTTCGCCGGCTTCTGGGCCTGGCCATGCACCATGTTCAACGTGCCGCCAGGGGCCAACTTCATGACCGTGATCTACGAGTTCCCGGTCGATGCCGAAACCACCCTGCAGCACTACGACGTCTACTTCCTCAACAAGGACATCACCGAAGAGCAGCAGAAGCTGATCGACTGGTACCGCGAAGTGTTCCGCCCGGAAGACCTGCGCCTGGTCGAGAGCGTGCAGAAGGGCCTGAAATCCCGCGGCTACCGTGGCCAGGGCCGGATCATGGTCGATGCCCAGCGCAGCGGCGTCAGCGAACACGGCATTGCCCACTTCCACAACCTGATCGCCGTCGCCCACCTGGACGACTGAACCACCCCCGTTAGCTGTCCCGCCCCGCGCCAGGGCCTGGCGCGGGGCTTCGTTGTCGAGGTATGCCATGGCCAAACAATACGAAATGTTCAAGGTGCGCGTGACCGAGGTGGAACAGGCCACGCCGCAGATCAAGCGCTTCACCCTGGCCCGCAGCGACGGTGCCGCCCTGCCCGCTTTCACCGGCGGCAGCCACGTCATCGTGCAGATGCAGTCGGCCTGCGGCGGCCAGTTCAGCAATGCCTATTCGCTGATGAGCGACCCGCGCGCACTGTCCAGCTACCAGATTGGCGTGCGCCTGGAAGAGCAGTCCAAGGGCGGCTCGGCGTTCATGCACCAGCAGGTCGAGGTGGGCAGCGAGCTGACCATCTCCACCCCCAACAACCTGTTCGCCCTCGACCCCGGCGCCGGTCGCCATGTGCTGATCGCCGGCGGCATCGGCATCACGCCGTTCCTGGCGCAGTTGCATGAGCTCGAAGGCACCAGTACGCCCTACGAGCTGCACTACGCCTTCCGCGCGCCCGAGCACGGCGCCTTCCAGGCTGACCTGCAAAGCGGCCCGCATGCCGACAACACGCGGTTCTATATCGACAGCCTCGACCGCAAGCTCGACCTGGCCGCCCTGTGCGCCGGCCTTGCCGACGATGCCCACCTTTACGTATGCGGGCCCAAGCCGCTGATCGACGTAGTGATCGCCACCGCCGCCGCCGCCGGCATCGCCGAGTCACGGGTGCACTGGGAACAGTTTGCCGCAGCAGCACCGGCCGCAGGTGCCGCCTTCACCGTGGTGCTGGCCCGCTCCGGGACCGAGCTGCAAGTCGAGGAAGGCATGACCATCCTCCAGGCCATCGAAAAATCCAAGGCCGCCAAGGTCGAGTGCCTGTGCCGCGAAGGTGTGTGCGGCACCTGTGAAACGGCGATTCTCGAAGGCGAGGCCGAGCACTTCGACCAGTACCTGAGCGATGAGGAAAAGGCCGCGCAGCAGACCATGATGCTCTGTGTGTCGCGGGCGAAATCGGCGCGCATCGTGCTGGATCTGTGAACGGAACTCCTCCCACCCTTGGCGCTCTTAACATCATGCAGTAATACCCCTGGGCTTTACCTTCGCGGAGGATTCACCATGCGCCACTTACTGCTTGTTCCCTCGCTGCTGCTTCTGCTGCCTGCCGGTGCCGCCCTGGCCAAGGTCGATGCCGGTGATGTCGCCACCTCGGCCGGGATCTCCGCGTCGCTCTACTCGACCTTCAAGGACGACAAACGGATCATCCCCGCCCAGGACGAACTGACCGCCTTCATCGCCAGCGGCGGTGCCATCCGTGGCGCCTACCTGGAGTCGGCGTTGGCGCAGGCACGCCAGGCCAACCCTGGCCTGCAGGCCAGCGACGAGGAACTGGCCAGGGCGCTGCTGTCGCAGGATGACCCGGTCGCGCAGCACTGACCTGCACCTGCAAAGGGGCCGCTCTGCGGCCCAATGGGCAGGAGGGAGGGGTCCCCCAGAGGGTGTCGCCCCATGTGGGGGGAG
>NZ_JBMOWQ010000156.1:0-9187 GCF_049310485.1 Pseudomonas sp. GZD-209 | reverse complement strand
AAAGGGGCCTTCTTGTCTACCAACTCGCCGAAAACCCGGCTCCCACAGGCATTTCAATCCCCCTGTGGGAGCCGGCTTGCCGGCGATTGGGCTTTCAAGAAAACGCTGAACAGGCCTCGCGCATGACCTGCCAGGTGCGCGCATCCGCCGGCACCAGGTGCTCGATGCGCAATGACTCGACCGTAATGTCCTGGGGCATGCCAAAGGTGGTGAAGGTCGACATGAAGGTCAGCTCGCCCTGTGGCGACGCCAATCGCGTCAACAGCAGCGGCGGCAACACGCCCTCGGCAGGTTCAAGCTCGCCTGGCAGCGCCATCTGCGCCAGGCGCTTGGCCAATACCGGATTGCTCAGCGACTCCTGACGGGCACGGTGCCAACCCACCGCACGAATCTCTTCGGCATTGAGCAAGTACTCACCCAGCCCGCCGGGCGCAAACAGCATGGCCAGCATGTTCAACCCCTCCATCTGTGACGGCGGCAACCCGAGCAAGGCAAACAGCGCGGACGTCGCACTATTGGCCGCCAGCACGTCCCAGTTACCGTCGATAACTATGGCCGGTGCGGGGTTGTTGGCCTGCAACAGGTGCTCCATGGCATCGCGCACGGCCGCCAGCGCCGGGGCATCCAACGGCGAGGCCTGGTAGCGCGGCGCCAGGCCGGCGGCGAGGAACACCTCGTTGCAGCGCTCCAGTGGCGCATCCAGCGCGCTCAGCAGGGCATGCAGGGTGGCAATGCCTGGCCGCGCCCGACCGGTTTCGATGCAACTGAGGTGACGCTGCGAAACGCCGGCACGCAGGGCCAGCTGCATCTGGCTGAGCCCGGCCTGGCGGCGCAACTGGCGCAACGGCGAACCTGCGGTGGACGTTGGCCGGGTGGGGTGAAAGGTGGAAGTGTCCATGGGCTGAGCCTGCGAATGTTCAGGTGAGTCGTCCATGACCTCTGAGGTCATTGCTGGGCTGGGACCCTATCACTAGTGTTCGGGCATCGAAACCACCCCGGAGCTCCCACCATGCGCAAACCCTGGCTGGCACTCGTCACCTTGATCGCCCTGACCCTCTACACCTGCTGGACCATGGCCCATGCCGAACAGTCGTTGCTGGCCTTCGGCCTGCAACTGATCAGCAGCCCGGACACCCTGCAGGTGGTCATCGACCTGTACCTGATGGCGGCGCTGGCCTGCCTGTGGATGTGGCGCGATGCCCAGCGCCGAGGGCGCCCGGGGCGCAGTGTGTTGCCCTACTGCCTGCTGACCCTGCTGTTCGTTTCGATCGGCCCGCTGCTGTACCTGGTCGTGCACGGGTTCAGAGGCCATCGGCCATGATCACGGTGTTCGCCGCCAGTGTGTTGCTGCTGTTCCTCAAGATGCTGGCGATCTCCTGCTACCAGGGGTATTACCGCTTGCGTCACCTGACCTTCGTCAACGCCGAGGATGCGGCTGTGCTGGGCCGCTCGGCCGCAGCCCGGGAGCGCCCCGAAGTACGCCGCGCCGCCCAGGCCTGGGCCAATGACCTGGAGAACATCCCGCTGTTCTTCGTGCTCGGCGGCCTGGCCATCACCCTGCACACACCTGAGCTGCCGACCCTGTGTTTGTGCGCTTTGTTCACCGCTGCCCGGCTGGCCCATACCCTGGCCTACCTGGCGGCCTGGCAACCCTGGCGCACACTGGCGTTTGCGGTTGGTCTGGGCTGCCTTCTGGGGTTGGCCGGGATGATCGCCGCCCGCCTTTGCTAGCGCTGGCGCGCCAACAGGAAGGCACCCAGCCCCAGCACCGGCAAAGCCGCGCCCAGCAACGCCACGCCCGCCCAGCCGAAGTGCGCATACACCCCGCTGGCCAGCGCCGAACCCACGGCCCCGCCCAGGAAGATGCTGGTCATGTACAGCGCATTGAGGCGCCCGCGGCTGGCGGGGTCGAGCGCATAGACCTCGCGCTGGCCGATCACCATGTTCATCTGCACCGCAAAGTCCAGCAGCACCCCGGTCAACCCCAGGCCGATCACGCTCATGCCCGGCGTGCTCAGGCCCAACAGCAAGGCCAGCGGCGCCAGCGCCATTGCCAGCAACGAAGCCTGTCGGCCATGCCCGGCATCCGCCAGGCGCCCGGCCAGCGGCGCAGCCACCGCCCCTATGGCGCCGACCAAGGCGAACAACGCGATCTGGCTTTGCGACAGGCCATGCTCTGCGGCCAGGGCCAGCGGCACCGCTGTCCAGTACAAGCTGAAGGCGGCGAACATCAGCGCCTGGTACAGCGAGCGCTGGCGCAACAACGGGTAGCGGCGCAGCAGTACCAGCAGCGAGGCCATCAGCCCGGCATAGCTGGCCTTGTGCTCGGGCTCCCGGCGCGGCAGGGTCAGGGCCAGCAACAGGATGATCGCCAGCATCACCCCGGCCGCGCCGATGAACACCGTGCGCCAGCCGAAATGATCGGCTACCAGGCTCGACAACGGCCGGGCCAGCAGGATGCCCAGCAACAGGCCACCCATGATGTTGCCCACCACCCGCCCACGCTGGTGCTCGGGCGCCAGGTGCGCGGCCAGCGGCACCAGCATCTGCACCGCCACCGAACTGAAACCGATGAGCAAGGCATAGGCCAGGAACAGCTGGCCCTGGCCATGGCCACTGTTGCCTGCCAGCAGCAGGCTGACGGTCGCCAGCACTGCGGTGGCGATCATCAGCTTGCGGTTTTCCACCAGGTCAGCCAGCGGCACCAGCAACAGCAGCCCGAGGGCGTAGCCCAACTGGGTCAGCGAGACGATCCAGCTGGCGTGTGCGGCGGACAGGCCCAGGTCAGGCGCGATCAGCCCGACGATGGGCTGGGCGTAGTAGATGTTGGCGACGATGGCGCCGCAACAGAAGGCCAGCAGCGTCACCAGGGCGCGGCTCAGGCCGGGCGCTGACGGCTGGGCGGCAGCGACGGAAAGATTCATGGGGGTAGCCTCGCTAAGCGATGGAGAAGTGCGGGCATGGTGCCGGGAAGCAGCGCGCGGCAGAATCCGTCGGCAACGCAACAAGGCTTTGCGCCTTGCGCAACGGCTAGCGCGCCAGCAACCGCTCGCAGAACGCAACGAACGCCTTCACCCGCCGCGACCCGCGGTGGTTGGGCAGGTATAGCGCGTTGATGGTGGCGCTGGCGGCGCCCGGGCTCACCTGCCAGTCGGCGAACAGCCGTTGCAGGCGCCCGGCCGCGACATCCTCGCGCACCAGCCAGTCGGCCAGCAGCGCCACGCCGCTACCGGCGATGGCGGCCTCGCGCAGCAGGTCGGCGTTGGCGCTGCGCAACGGGCCGGTAACGTCCAGCTCCAGGCGCTGTTCGCCTTGCTGCAAACGCCAGGGCCGGGCCGACTGGCCATAGCGAAAGCGCAGGCAGGCGCGGGTGCTCAGCTGCCGTGGATCGTCCAGCGCGGGGCCTTGGGCCACATAGGCCGGGCTGGCCACCAGCCAGCGCTCGAACTGCCCCAGCCGACGACACACCAGCTCGTCGCTGGGTGCGGGTTCGCCGAGGCGGATGGTCAGGTCATAGCGGCCATCGAGCAGGTCGTCGAAGCGGTCGCTGAGGTCGATGTCCAGTTCCAGCCCTGGATGGCGGGCCAGGAAGGCACCCAGGTGCGGGGCGATCACCCGCCGGCCGAACTCCACCGGCAGGCACAGGCGCAGCACGCCGACGGGCTCCTCGCCACGGTCGGCGACGCTGGCATCGGCCTCGGCCAGGGCTTCGAGGATGTCGCGGGCACGCTGGTAGTAGGCGGCACCGGCCTCGGTCAGGCTGACCTGGCGGGTCGAGCGGTTGAGCAAGGTGGCACCCAGTTCGCTCTCCAGCGCATCGACCAGGCGCGTCACCGACGAGGTCGCCACCCCAAGCCTGCGTGCTGCGGCGGAAAACCCCTGGGCTTCGACGGTCGCCATGAACACCTTGAGCGCCAGCAGCTTGTCCATGGCAGTTTTCCCTGGGGCAAAGCCAGGAACCTTCCTACAATCAGGCCCTGGAATCAACCACGGACGCGCCCTCCATGCCTGACAACCTGTTCACCGCCCTGCCCGCCCTCGACCCACAGGCCAGCGAGCAGTTCGACGACCTGCTGCAACGCCCAGGCCTGCGCATCGAGCGCATCGTCTCCAGCGGCCAGGCCAGCCCGCCGGGCTTCTGGTACGACCAGGATGAAGGCGAGTGGGTGGTGGTGCTCAGCGGCAGCGCCGGGTTGCGCCTTGAGCACGAGCACGAAACCCGCGTATTGCGCCCGGGCGACCACCTGGACATCCCGCCGCACTGCCGGCACCGGGTCGAATGGACCGAGGCCGGCGTGGCCACCGTGTGGCTGGCGGTGTTCTACCGCGGCTGAGCCAAGGCCACCGGGGCTGGCGCGGCCTGCAGCCGATAGAAGCGCCACGGCAGCAACACGGCGGCCACGGCCAGGCCGCTGGCGAAACCGACCCACACCCCCACCGCACCCAAGGCGGAATGGAAGGCCAGCCAGTAACTGAGCGGCAGCGCCAGCAACCAGTAGCTGACCAGGGTCACCCCCACCGGCCAGCGGTAGTCCTGCAGCCCACGCAAGGCCCCCAGCGCGGTGGACTGCAGGCCGTCGGCCACTTGCATCGCCGCCACCACCACGAACATCGGCACAGCAATGGCGACCACCTGCGGGTCGTCGCTCATGGCCTCGGCGATGCGCCGGCCGAACAGCACCAGCAGCACGGTGGCCAGCAGCATCCATGCGCTAACGCTGACGAAGGTGGCGCTGCCAATGGCCCGGATGCGGGCGGTCTCACCACGGCCCTGGGCCTGGCTGATGCGGATGCTCACCGCCGCTGCCATGCCCAGCGGCAGCATGTACAGCAGCGCGCCGATCGAATGCACCACCTGGTTGGCCGCCAGTGCGGCGTTGCCCAGCCAGCCGAGCATCCAGGCGGCGATCACCACCGCGCCGGCTTCGGCCAGGTAACCCATGCCCAACGGCCAGCCCTCGCCGAACAGCGTGCGCCAGCGCAGCGTGTGCCCGCGCGGCAGCTGGCGATAGCGCGCCAGCGACGGTGCCAGGCACCAATAAGCCAGGGCCAGCAACAGCGCCAGCAACTCGGCGAGCACCCCGGCGATTCCCGCCCCCACCAGCCCCAGCGCCGGCAGGCCGAAATGGCCATGTATCAGGCCGTAGCTCAGCGGGATGTTGAACAACACCGCGCTCATCACCAGCCATACCGCCACCCACGGGCGGCCAATGGCTTCCAGCACGTCCTTGAACACCACGATCAGGCAGTACGGGATCAGGAACACCGCCATGGCCTGCCAATAGGGGGTCAGCAGTGCCACGTCCGGCAAAGGCACGCCCAGCCACTGCAGCAGCGGCAAGGCGGCGAGCATCGCCATGCAGCCCAGGGTGCCGATCAGCAACCCGTAGCCAAGGCCTGCGCGCAGGGTGCGCGTAACCGCCGCCGGGTCATCGGCGCCGAAGGCATGGCCGACGCGCACACTGAGGGTGGCGAGCATGCCGTAGAGCCCCGCATGGAAAATCAGCCCGGCGCTGCTGGTCAGTGCCACGCAGGCCAGCACCACGGTGCCGAGCGAGGCCAGCAGCACGGTGTCGGTCAGGCTGATCAGCTCGGCAGCGGACAGGCCCAGCACCAATGGCAGGGCCAGGCGCAGCAAGCCTGGCAGCTCGGCAAGCCAGGAAACGGCGCTGTGCTTTACAGAAGCAGTCACGGTGAACACCTCGAGTTGACATACGCCGCGTATGCTAATGCCATTTATTGACATACGCAACGTATGCTAATTTGCACGGCATCGCTTTCAGTTGGAGCCTGCCATGCCCACCCCTCGCCGCAGCCGCGCCGCCATGAGCGCGGACACCACCGAACGGCTGATCGCCGTCGCCCGTCGCCAGTTCACCGAGAAAGGCTTCAGTGCCGTGGTCATGGACGACCTGTGCGCCGAAGCCGACCTGACCCGTGGTGCCCTGCATCACCATTTCGGTGGCAAGGCCGGGCTGTTCACCGCGGTGGTGCAGAGCTTGCTCGATGAGATCAACCAGGCGCTGGATGTGCGCTACGCCACCCATGAAGACCCCTGGGAGGGGTACATCGACACCTGCCTGCACTACTACGACCTGCTGCGCGACCCGGCCCTGCGGCGGATCCTGCTGCAGGATGCGCCGGGGGTGCTGGGCCTGCGCTTGCGCGAGCTGGAAGAGGCCAGCTATATCGGGCCCATGGCCCAGGGGCTGGTGGAGTTGCAGGAGGCTGGGCGGTTGCGGGCGTTTGACGCGGTGGCCATGGCGCATCTGATCAATGGGGCCATGGGCGATACCGGGATCTGGGTGGTGGCGCAGGATGATCCGCAGGCGGCGGCGGAGCGGGTCAAGGGGGCGCTGCGGTGTTTGCTGGAGGGGTTGCAGTGTTGAGGGGGTGACTTGGGGCCGCTAGGTGCTTGCCGATGGTTTTGCTGCGCCCATCAGATCGAGCGCCGCCCGCGCGGCGCTCGATCTTGAGGGCGCTGCAAAACCCCTACGACCATCGTCGCACCACCACATTCCCCCCCGAAGATCCCGAACCCCAATCCCATTTTCCCTTCATGATCTAGTCTTTTAGCCACACATTCCCCCTCCCACCCCTGCGACAATCAGCCCCAGCAACAAATGTACTAACTTGTTAATTAGCTTGCTAAGGGCTTAAACTGCGCCGCATTCCACCTGCGAGATCCCTGGCATGAAAGACAACCCCCGCGCCACTGGCGCCCCCACAATCATCCTGGTCGGCTTGGGCGTGATCGTCGCCCTGCTCGGCCTGCTGCTGGCCGCCGGCGGCTTCAAGCTCGCCGGCCTCGGCGGCTCCTGGTACTTCCTGGTCGGTGGCCTGGCCATGGCCATCGCCGGCCTGCTCATCGCCCGCCGCAAACCCGCCGGCGCCTGGCTGTACGCCGTATTCCTGCTCGGCACGCTGATCTGGGCCGTGGCCGACGCAGGCCTGGTCTTCTGGCCGCTGTTCTCGCGCCTGTTCATGTTCGGCGCGATCGGCATGCTGGTGGCACTGGTCTATCCGCTGCTGGTGCGCGCCCAGGGCGGCAGCACTGGCCGTGGCGCCTATGGCATCGCCGGTGTGCTGGCCGTGGTGCTGGCGATTGCCGCCGGCAACATGTTCGTCGCCCACCCCAGCGTCGCCCCCACCGGCAAAGGCCCGGGCCTGACCCCGGTCGAAGCGGGCAAGGAACAGAAGGACTGGGCCCACTACGGCAACACCGAAGGCGGCAGCCGCTTCGCAGCCCTGGACCAGATCAACCGCGGCAACGTCGACAAACTGCAAGTGGCCTGGACCTACCGCACCGGTGACGTGGCCATCAGCGACGGCAACGGCGCCGAAGACCAGCTCACCCCGCTGCAGGTTGGCAACAAGGTGTTCATCTGCACCCCGCACAACAACCTGATCGCCCTCGACGCCGACACCGGCAAGGAGCTGTGGAAGAACGCCATCAACGCCCAGTCCAAGGTCTGGCAGCGCTGCCGTGGCATGGCCTACTTCGACGCCAGCGCGCCGATCGCCCAGCCTTCCCAGCCTGGCAGCTCGCCGATCACGGTTGCCAGCGTGGCCGCCACTGCCAACTGCCAGCGTCGCCTGCTCACCAACACCATCGACGGCCGCCTGATCGCCGTGGACGCCGACACCGGCGAGTTCTGCCAGGGCTTCGGCAACAACGGCCAGGTCAACCTGATGACGGGCCTGGGCAATGTGCCCGACTCGTACTACCAGCTGTCTTCCGCCCCCTTGATGGCCGGTACCACCGTGGTGGTCGGCGGTCGGGTGGCCGACAACGTCCAGACCGACATGCCCGGCGGCGTGATCCGCGGCTTCGACGTGATCACCGGGGAAATGCGCTGGGCCTTCGACCCGGGCAACCCGCAAGACCGTAAAGCCCCTGAAGGCGACAGCACCTACGTGCGCAGCACCCCCAACAGCTGGGCGCCGATGTCGTACGATCCGGCCATGAACACCCTGTTCCTGCCGATGGGCTCCTCGTCCACCGACATCTACGGTGTCGAGCGCAACCAGCTGGACCACACCTACGGCGCTTCGGTGCTGGCCCTGGACGCCACCACGGGCGACCAGAAGTGGGTGTACCAGACCGTGCACAACGACCTCTGGGACTTCGACCTGCCGATGCAGCCGAGCCTGATCGATTTCACCAAGGACGACGGCCAGACCGTGCCAGCGGTGGTGATCGGCACCAAGGCCGGGCAGATCTACGTGCTCGACCGCGCCACCGGCAAGCCGCTGACCCAAGTCGATGAAGTACCGGTCAAGCCGAGCAACATCCCCAACGAGCCGTACTCGCCCACCCAGCCGAAATCCGTCGGCATGCCGCAGATCGGCGCGCAGACCCTGACCGAATCGGACATGTGGGGCGCCACCCCGTTCGACCAGCTGCTGTGCCGCATCGACTTCAAGAAGATGCGCTACGACGGCCTGTACACCGCGCCAGGCACCGACCTGTCGCTGAGCTTCCCGGGTTCGCTCGGTGGCATGAACTGGGGCAGCCTGTCGACTGACCCGGTGCACGGCTTCATCTTCGTCAACGACATGCGCCTGGGCCTGTGGATCCAGATGATCCCTTCGCAGAACCAGGGCGCGGCCGCTGGCGGTGGCGAAGCACTGAACACCGGCATGGGCGCCGTGCCGCTCAAGGGCACCCCGTATGCAGTGAACAAGAACCGCTTCCTGTCGGTCGCCGGCATCCCGTGCCAGGCGCCGCCGTTCGGCACCCTGACCGCCATCGACATGAAGACCCGGCAAATTGCCTGGCAAGTGCCGGTGGGCACCGTCGAGGATACCGGCCCCCTGGGTATCCGCATGCACCTGCCGATCAAGATCGGCCTGCCGACCCTGGGCGGTACCCTGTCGACTCAAGGTGGCCTGCTGTTCATTGCCGGCACCCAGGACTTCTACCTGCGCGCCTATGACAGCAGCAACGGCAACGAAGTCTGGAAAGCCCGCCTGCCAGTGGGCAGCCAGGGCGGCCCGATGACCTACGTCTCGCCCAAGACCGGCAAGCAGTACGTGGTGGTCACCGCTGGCGGCGCGCGCCAGTCGACCGACCGTGGCGACTACGTGATGGCGTACGCACTGCCATAAACCTCTGACAGACATCGCGGGGCAAGCACATTCCCCTCGTCAAAGCCAAGGGTTGGCGTGAGGGGGGACGTGACCT
>NZ_JBMOWQ010000155.1:0-43572 GCF_049310485.1 Pseudomonas sp. GZD-209 | reverse complement strand
GACAACACCCCTCCCCCCCCTCAACGGCGCCTTGTGTGGTTCCCTTCCCCTCCCCCCCCGCGATGGTTTCCACACGATTTCAGGATTACCCGCAATGCCCTGCGCTATTCGCATTACCCCTGCCCTGCTCCTGGCAGTCGCCAGCACCACCGCCCTCGCCGACAGCGACCTGCTCACCCGCAACACCCTGACCGGCGACTGGGGCGGCCTGCGCCACCAGCTCGAAGAAGACGGCGTCAAGTTCACCGGCGACTACAGCGGCGAAACCGCCTACAACGCCCACGGCGGCCTGCACCGTTCGGCGCGCTACTCGCAGAACCTCAAGCTCGGTGTGCAATTCGACCTGGCGAAGCTGTACAGCCTGGACGGCAAAGTCCAGCTGACCATCAACGACCGCCGCGGCAACAGCGCCTCGGAAGACCTGGTGGGCAACCGCCTGCCCATCCAGGAAAACTACGGTGGCCTGTACACCCGCCTGACCGAACTGAGCTACGAGCGCAATTTCACCCCGGCGCTCAACGTCAAGCTCGGCTACATGGCCATGGGCAACGACCTGGGCGGCCTGGACAGCGGCATCCTGTGCAACTTCATGAACGCCGGTTTCTGCGGCCACCCGCTGAACATGTCCGGCGGCAGCGGCTGGACCAACTACCCCAACGCCCACCTGGGTGCGCGGGTCAAGTACGACCTCTCGCCGGCCTGGCAGCTGCGGGTGGCGGCGTTCAACGTCGACCCCGAGAGCAACGGCAATTCCAGCCGCGCCTGGCACCTCGGGCCCAAGCACACCACCGGCACGGTGGTGCCGGTGGAGCTGGTGTACAAGCTGCAGGGCGAGTTGCCGGGTGAGTACAAGCTGGGCTACTACTACGACAGCTCCGATGTGAAACGCATCGGCAGCAGCAAAGAGGTGTCCGGGCGCGGCGGCCATTACCTGCTGATCGACCAGGCCGTATGGAACGACCCCACTTCGCCGGGCCGCAGCCTGCATGCCTTCGGCCAGTACTCGGCATCGAGCAAGGCGGCCTCGCCGTTCACCAAGTGGTATGGCACCGGCGTGGTGCTGTACAAACCGTTCGAAGGCCGCCCGCGGGACACCGTGGCGCTGGGCTATGGCCGTGCGGTGCCGAACCCGCGTAGCCGGGATGTGCTGGAAGACGCCGCGTTCGATGCCGGGCAGGACTTCCCCAACCTGGACAGTGCCGAGCAGTTGATCGAACTGAGCTATGGCTACCAGGCCACGCCTTGGCTCAACCTGCGCCCGGATGTGCAGTACATCGTCGAGCCGGGGGCGTTTTCCGGGAAAGATATCGATAACGCGCTGGTGGTGGGCCTGCAGGTCAAGGCCACCTTCTGACTTCCAGGCCTCATTCGCGGGGCAAGCCCGCTCCCACGGGCTGAACTGCTCCCAAGGGTTGGATTGGTGTCCAACTTCTTGGGGGCTGTCCAACCCGTGGGAGCGGGCTTGCCCCGCGATCTGTCCATCAAGCCGTGCGCAGGTACTCCGCCAACCTGATCAGCATCGCATCACACCCACGCAACTGCTCCACGCTGACAAACTCATCCGGCTTGTGCCCCTGGTCCATGCTCCCTGGCCCACACACCACCGTGGGGATACCGGCCTGGTCGAACAGCCCACCCTCGGTCCCGAACGCCACCGTGCCAAAGTCGTCAGACCCACTGAGCAGCGCCACCAGCCGCGCCGCCTCACTGTCGGCCGGCGTCGCCAACCCCGGATACGCGCTCAACGGCTTCAGGCGGATGTCACTGCCGGCATTCACCGCCCGCATGCGCGGAAGCAACTCGGCCTCGGCATAGGTCTGCAAACGGTCAGCCACTGCCTGCGCCTCGAACCCCGGCAAGGCCCGCACCTCGAAATCGAACTCGCACTCCTCGGGCACGATGTTCAACGCCCGTCCGCCCTTGATCACCCCGGTCTGTACCGTGGAGAACGGCGGATCGAAGCGTTGGTCATGCTGCTCGGGCCGCGCCAGCTCGTCACCGATCTCACCCAGCTTGCCGATCAGCCGCGCGGCATACTCGATCGCATTGACCCCATAGGGCGCATACGCCGAATGGCAGGCCGCGCCATGCACCTGGCAACGCATGGCCAGCTTGCCCTTGTGGCCAAGCACCGGCTTGAGCTCGGTGGGCTCGCCGATCAGGCACAGCCTTGGTTTGTGTGGCCGCTGCTGCAGTGCCTCGAGCATCGAGCGCACGCCCAGGCAACCGACTTCCTCGTCATAGGAAAACGCCAGGTGCACCGGCAGCTTCAAGGGTTGCGCCAGGAACGCCGGCACCGCCGCCAGCACCGAGGCGATGTAGCCCTTCATGTCGGCGGTGCCGCGACCATACAGCCGGCCATCACGCTCGGTCAGCGCAAAGGGCTCGACGGTCCACGCCTGGCCGTCCACCGGCACCACGTCGGTGTGCCCGGACAACACCACGCCGCCGCGATCGGTCGGGCCGATGGTGGCGAACAGGTTGGCCTTGGTGCCCTCTTCATTTAGGAACAGCTCGCTGTCGACCCCAAGCCCGGCCAGGTAGTCACGGATGAAGCCGATCAGCTCCAGGTTGGAATCACGGCTGACGGTGGCAAACCCCACCAGCCGCGCCAGCAACGCCTGGCTGGACAGCTCATTCATCGCCCGGCACTCCGTAGCTCGGCGCGACTGTGGGGTTGAGTGCACGGGTCACGTAGTCCTGCATCTGCGGGCGATAGGCTTGCCACAGTTTGTCCAACTCGCCGATCGGGTCCTGCTCGGCCCAGTCCACGCGCAGGTCAACCAGTGGCCAGGTCAGCTCGCCGGCAATCTTCAACGCCGCTGAATGCACCGGCCCCGCCTCACCGCCGGCGGCCATGGCCGCATGCATCGCTGCCAACAAGCGATCGGCCAGGTGGCCGCCTGCCTGTTCAAAGGCGCCGACCATCGCCTCGATCACGGCCTGCGACGACAACAGGTTGCCCGCCGCCGCGCATTGCTCGCCGGCCACCGCGTTGTGCACGCCAAGGGCCTCCTTGCCGGTGAACAGCGCCACCTGGCCATGGCTGTCGATCACCGTGACCTGGCGGTACTCGCTCCAGCCGTTGGCGCTGAGCACCTGGTCCAGCACTGCGGCAGGCGGCAGCTGGCCCTGCTCGAGGGCATCGAGGATCTGCGGGCCAAGCGCCGGCAAGGTGATGTTCTGGGTCGAAACTGCGCCCACACCGGCACGCACCCAGGGGCAGCGAGCGCCCACGGCGATGCTCGACGAACTGATGGCGATGCCGACCTGGCCGGTGTCCTGGCAGCGGCCGATGATGGAAAAGGTCATGGGTGCAGCTCCTGTCTGGGTTTGCCTGCATTCTCGGCAAGCCCTGGCAGGTGCGAAACGAGCATTTTCATGGCTATTGCACAGGAAAAAACTAAGGGCCTGTGGGAGCGGGTTCACCCGCGAACACGGGCGCAGCCCGTGCCACACAACGCGCCGACTGCTTCGCGGGTAAACCCGCTCCCACAGGCCTGCCAACCCGATGACCCCTTCGCCAATTTATCGGCAAGCCCCAGCTAAATACTATTTTCGCGATTTACCAGCCATCCCTAGTCTGGCCCCAGGCAACGGCGGTCCTCCCAACCGACCTCAACAACAACCGCCTGAACAAGGGCTCGGACATGACACTGAACAACTACCAAATCGACACCCTCGTGGTCGGCGCCGGCCAGGCCGGCGTGGCCATGAGCGAACACCTGAGCAAGCTCGGCGTGCCGCACCTGGTGCTGGAACGCAACCGCATCGCCGAGGCCTGGCGCACCGGCCGCTGGGACTCGCTGGTGGCCAACGGGCCAGTCTGGCACGACCGCTTCCCGGGCCTGGAATTCGATCTGGACGCCGACGCCTTCGCCGGCAAGGACCAGGTCGCCGACTACTTCGAACAGTACGTACGCAAATACAACCTGCCGGTGCGCACCGGCGTGGAAGTGAAGAAAGTGGCGCGCAACGCCGACCGCCCGGGCTTCACCATCGAAACCAACCAGGGCGTGATCCACGCCAACCGCGTGGTGGCCGCCACCGGCCCGTTCCAGAAGCCGGTCATTCCGGCCATCGCGCCAAAAGATGAAAGCCTGCACCAGATCCACTCGGCCGCCTACTTCAACCCCGAGCAACTGCCCGAAGGCGCGGTGCTGGTGGTCGGCGCCGGCTCCTCCGGCGTGCAGATCGCCGAAGAGCTGATGCGTGCCGGGCGCCAGGTGTACCTGTCGGTCGGCGCCCACGACCGCCCACCGCGCAGCTACCGCAACCGCGACTTCTGCTGGTGGCTGGGCGTGCTCGGTGAGTGGGACGCGGAAATCGCCAAGCCCGGCCGCGAACACGTGACCATCGCCGTGTCCGGCGCCCGCGGCGGCCACACCGTGGACTTCCGCGCCCTCGCCCACCAGGGCATGACCCTGGTCGGCCTGACCCAGTCGTTCGAAGGCGGCGTGGCGCGGTTCCAGGACAACCTGGCCGACAACATCCAGCGTGGCGACGAAAACTACCTGGCCCTGCTGGATGCCGCTGACGCCTACATCGAGCGCAACGGCCTCGACCTGCCGGCGGAACCCGATGCGCGCAAGCGCCTGCCCGACCCGGACTGCGTCAGCAACCCGCTGCGCGAACTGGACCTGGCCAAGGCCAATGTCACCAGCATCATCTGGGCCACCGGTTACGGCGTGGACTTCAGCTGGCTGCAGGTCGACGCCTTCGACGCCAACGGCAAGCCACAGCACCAGCGCGGCGTGTCGAAAGAGCCGGGCGTGTACTTCCTCGGCCTGCCCTGGCTGTCGCGCCGTGGCTCGTCGTTCATCTGGGGCGTATGGCACGACGCCAAGCACGTCGCCGGCCATATCGCCACCCAACGCACCTACCTGGCCTACCGCGACCGCGACCAACGCAACGCGGATGGGCAGAACACCTCGATCAGCAACGTCAGCACCCTCGGAGCCCACTGATGCCAACTCATACCCGTATTCGCATGTTCAACACCAAGGCCACCTACCCCAACCAGGCCCTGGACAATGATCTGTGCCAGGCGGTCCGCGCCGGCAACACCATTTATGTACGCGGCCAGGTCGGCACCGACTTCGAAGGTCGTCTGGTGGGGCTGGGCGATCCGGGCGCCCAGGCCGAGCAGGCGATGAAGAACGTCAAGCAACTGCTTGAGGAGGCAGGCTCGGACCTGTCGCACATCGTCAAGACCACCACCTACATCACCGACCCACGCTTCCGCGAGCCGGTGTACAAGGAGGTTGGCAAGTGGCTCAAGGGCGTGTTCCCGATTTCCACCGGTCTGGTGGTGGCGGGCCTGGCCCAGGCTGAATGGCTGATGGAAATCGATGTGATCGCAGTGGTGCCGGATCAGCAGTAAACCGATGGGATGCAATCGCGGGGCAAGCCCGCTCCCACGCTTGAACTGGCGTGGGAGCGGCGGTGCGCCGATGCGACTTGCCCCGCGATGCTTTTTAGAACTTGGCCAACTCTTCCCGGCAAAACTCCACGAATAGCTGTGCTGGCTTGGTCAACTGCACCCGTTTCAGGTGCGCCGCGGCCAGCCCCGACAGCGTCACCGGCTCGGCAATGTCCAACATCACCAGGCGCTGGCCGTCATAGGTGAACTCCGTATGCGGCCGGGTCACCAGCAGCGAAAAGCCGAAGCCCTGCCCCACCATCCCGCGCACCATCTCGATCGACGGCGAACTGAAGACGATGTTGGGCGTGAGCCCCAGTTCGTTGAACAGGCTGACGAAATAGGTACGGCTGGGCGCCACGTCGAGCAGGATCATCGGCTCCGGGCACAGGTCGCGCAGCGACACCTGGGCCTGGCCGGCAAAGCGGTGTTTCTCTGGTAACAGCACGTAGGGCTTCTGCGGTGGCATCAACGGCTCGGCTTCGATGGTGCCGTCCAGGTCATGGTCGTAGAGGAACGCCAGGTCGAAGGTACCGGCGGTCAGGCCCTGGATCAGCTCCTGCTGCTCACCGTCGCGCAGGCGGATGTCGACCCCGGGGTAACGTGCGCGAAAACCGGCGATCAGCCGTGGCAGGTACAGCGGCGCCACGGTCTCGAAACAGCCGATGTCGATATGCCCGGCCACCGTGTCGTTGTCGGCCAGGGCGTTCTGTTCGAACTCGTGGGCCATCTGCAGCAGGGCGCGGGTCTTGGCGTAGAAACGCTTGCCGCTGGGGGTCAGTGACACACCCTGGGCGTGATGACGAATGAACAGCTGCACGCCAAAGCTTTCTTCCAGGCTCTTGATCGCCGTGGAGATGGACGGTTGGGCGATGTACAGCTGACGCGAGGCTTCGGCAACGCTGCCGGCCTCTACGGTGGTGACGAAGTACTTGAGTTGACGCAAGGTGTATGAAGCCATGGGTACCTCTATGGCGCCGTGGTCGGCACGCTGGGATTTTTCCCACAGCTTACTCTGTGTAACAGGGTCTCGGACGGCTGCGGCAGGCAAGGATTAACCTAGGGGTTGAGCATATTATTTGTTGCGGCGGAGTTGGCCCTCGCTACGATTTTCGAATACTGGATAGAACCTCCCGACAGCCCCGGAACATCCCAGGCCCGCCGAGTGGTTTCAAAAGGCTGCCGCCGTTTCAGCTCAGTGCCTTCAGTCGAAGTCAAAATCAGGCTGGCAGTGGCCCGCAAAGGTCGGGTATGTGCCTTTTGGGCAATCGGGAATGTACCCACCAGACGCGTGGGCCAGTTGGGTCAGGCCAGCAGTGGCCAACAGGGCGATCAGGACGAGCTTTTTCATACATGTTTCCTTGAGTGGGATTTCTGCTTTTAGCGGCGGCAGGTGAGTTGTCTTACTCCCCTGCCGACAGCCAGACAGACCTTATCCTTCGGTCCAAACCTACGACTTTAGGTAAAGCCCCACACATGCCTCGGAAACTTAACGCCGCCTCGTAGGAGCAACTTATGCCACAGCGCTACGCCTCCTGCGCGACCGCATGAACATCCACCAGACGCGCCAAGGCTCAATCAAAATCGAATGACGGCTGGCAATGCCCCATCGGGGTGCGCAAGGTTCCTTTCGGGCAAGCCATTCGGGGGACGGCGATGCTCGCCAAGCGAATGCTCACTGCAGGGGCCGCGTTGCGCGGGGCAAACGGCGAAATGGCCTCACGCTCGGCCACATCCCGCTGTGTGGGCTCCTGGCCATAGGCAACCTGGAGCACACTTGCAGCGGCCAACAGCGCGATTGTTGCGATCTTTCTCATTCTGACTCCTTGAACGGGCTTCGCTGGCGGGTCGTGCCAGCGTCAAAGACTCTAGACCTGAAGCTTGCCACTGCATTCAGGTGATGGCCGATGCGCCCCCGGAAATCCTTTCTTGTTATGTAGGCGCGCCCTCGTAAGCCCAAGATCGCCAGCGCATTCAAGCTCTTGCGCCAAGCATCCCGCGCTCGACGATGAAGTCGATCACCGCCTGCAACCCGTCGCCCTTCTTCAGGTTGCTGAAGGTCCAGGGGCGCTCGGGGCGCATGCGGTTGGTGTCGCGCTCCATCACCTCCAGCGAGGCACCGACGTAGGGCGCCAGGTCTGTCTTGTTGATCACCAGGAAGTCCGACTTGGTGATGCCTGGCCCACCCTTGCGCGGGATCTTCTCGCCTTCGGCGACGTCGATCACGTAGATGGTCAGGTCGGCAAGCTCCGGGCTGAAGGTGGCGCTGAGGTTGTCGCCGCCGCTCTCGACAAAGATCACTTCAAGGTTACCGAACTTGCGCGCCAACCCCTCCACGGCCGCGAGGTTCATTGAGGCATCCTCGCGGATCGCGGTATGCGGGCAGCCACCGGTTTCCACGCCGACAATGCGCTCGGGCTCCAACGCGCCGGCCTCGGTGAGGATGCGCTGGTCTTCCTTGGTGTAGATATCGTTGGTCACCACGGCAATCTGGTAGTGATCGCGCATGGCCTTGCACAGGCATTCGAGCAGCGCGGTCTTGCCGGAACCGACCGGTCCGCCGACACCGACACGCAGGGGTTGCTGGTAGTTTTCCATCTAGGCAGTCCTCAGGAACGGAACAAACGGGTGTATTGGGTTTCGTGGCGTGACGAAGCGATCGCCAGCAGTGGCAGGCCACCGCCGAGCTGGTCGTCTTCCAGCGCCAGGGCTTGATCGAGTACCGCAGGCAACGCCTCGCCCAGGTCACGCAGCAGGCTCTGCGCCGCTTGCTGGCCGAACGGCACCAGCTTGACCCCGGCCATCACCGCCCCCTCCAGCCAGGCAAAGCCAAGGCCGAGCGCGAGCTGGCGCAGCGGGATCGACCAGTGCGCGCCAAGCCAGGCCATGCCGCCAAGCTGGCTGAGTTCAAGGCTGGGCCGCCAGGCCGGCGCCTGGCCCAGTTGCCAGCCATCGAGCAGGCGCGCCAGGGCGCTGCCGCGCTGCTGCTCTTCAAGGCGCAGCTCGGCGGTTTCGCGGTTGGCCAGCAGAAAGCGGCTCCAGTGCGCGAAGGCTTGGGCGTCACCCGCCTGGCAGGCACGGTACAGGCGCGCCAGCAGCGGCCAGTCGAGGTAGCCGAGGGTGTCGTGCAGCTGTTCACGCTGCCAGGCGGCGAAGCTGGCGGTATCTCGTACCCAGCCGGCTTCGACCGCCCACTCCAGGCCCTGCGAGTAGGTAAAGCCCCCCACCGGCAGGCCGGGGCTGGCCAGCTGCAGCAGGCGCAGCAGCGCCAGGTCGCTGTTCATCAGCCTGCCAGCACCAGCGCGGCACCGGCCAGCAGGCCGCCGCCGAAGGCCTTCTGCAGGCCGGCATGGCGGCGCAGCAGGCAACCGACGGCAAAGCCTGCGGCCAGCAGCAAGCCGCTGACGGTGACGAAGCCGGCGCTGAACTGCCAGAACGCGCTGGGCGTGGCCTCCACGCCATGGGCCCAGCCATGGAACAGGGCAAACACCGGCATGATCAGCGACAGCAGCAGTTGGCGGCTGGGCAGCAGCATGGCCGCAGCGGCCACCAGCAGGGAGCCGAGGATCATCTGCTCCATGCCGACCACATCACCGAACAGATGGCCGCACACCGCGCCGCCGAACATGGCCGCCAAGGTGGCCAACGGCAGGGCCAGGGTGCGGCCGGTCAGCGCGGCGAGCACGCCGGTGCCGAGCAGCATCAGCAAATGATCGAGGCCGGTCAGCGGGTGCAGCAGGCCATCCTGCAACGGGTTGGCGTCGTGGCCTGGGTGGGCGAAGGCCGGCAGGGCCACCATCAGCAGCATCAGGGCGAAAGTCTTTTTCATGGTCAGCTCCAGGAGGTGTTCAGGAATGGGCTTGCAGGCGCACGAAGGGATGATCGTGAGCGTGGCTATGGCTGTGGCTATGCGGTGCGCTCTGGTAGGCGCCGGCCTCGGGCTCGAACGGCGCCTGTTCGGCAGCCACCGTCAGCCCCAGGCCACGCAGCATGTCGTCGAGCACATGGTCGTGCTGGTAACGCAGCAAGCCCGGTTCGATCTGCAACGGCACATGGCGGTTGCCCAGGTGGTAGGCGGCGCGCGCCAGCAGGTGCGGGTCGCTGCAACGCACGGTGGATACCGCTTCGGGCGCGGCGAGCACACGAATCACCTGGCCGCCTTCGGCATCGGCGAGCAGCTCGCCACCGCGCAGCAGGTGGCCGCGTTCGAGCATCAAGCCGGCATCACGGCCGTCGTCGAGGGTCACGCGCAGGCGGCTCTTGATCCGGCTGTCGACAGTCAGGGTGACGCTGCCGGTCACCGTTTCGGCGTCGGCGACCCTGCGGGTTAGTACGATCATGTTCACTCCTTTCAAACAAATCGGTCATGCGGGCCTGGGGACGTGGGAGCGGCGGTGCCATGCATCGCGGGGCAAGCCCGCTCCCACAGATACCCGTCCAGCCAAACCATTCAAAACAGGAAATAGCGCTGGGCCAGCGGCAGTTCGCTGGCCGGCTCGCACACCAGCAGCTCGCCGTCGGCGCGCACCTGGTAGGTCTGTGAGTCGACCTCGATCACTGGCTGCAGGGTGTTGTGCACCATGTCTGCCTTGCGCACCTGTCGGCAGCCGCGGGCCACGCCGATCAGGCTTTGCAGCTTCAGCTCCTCGGGCAGGCCACGGTCCATGGCGGCCTGGGACAGGAAGGTCATGCGCGTGGCATGCCGCGCCGCGCCCAGGGCACCGAACATCGGACGGTAGTGCACCGGTTGTGGCGTGGGGATCGAGCCGTTGATATCGCCCATGGGCGCGGTGACGATCATGCCGCCCTTGATCACCAGCGCCGGCTTGACCGCGAAGAACGCCGGTGCCCACAGCACCAGGTCGGCCAGCTTGCCCACTTCCACCGAGCCAACCTCGTGGCCGATGCCGTGGGTCAGCGCCGGGTTGATGGTGTACTTGGCGATGTAGCGCTTGACCCGGAAGTTGTCGCTGTAACTGCTGTCCGGCGCCAGCGGGCCGCGGCGCAGCTTCATCTGGTGCGCCACCTGCCAGGTGCGCAGCACCACCTCGCCGACCCGGCCCATGGCCTGGGAATCGGACGAGGTCATGGCGAAGGCGCCCATGTCGTGGAGGATGTCCTCGGCGGCGATGGTCTCGCGGCGGATGCGCGACTCGGCGAAGGCCACGTCCTCGGCGATGCTCGGGTCCAGGTGGTGGCAGACCATCAGCATGTCCAGGTGCTCATCGACCGTGTTGACGGTGTACGGCAGGGTCGGGTTGGTCGACGACGGCAGCACGTTGGCCTGCCCCGCCGCGCGGATGATGTCCGGGGCGTGGCCACCGCCGGCACCTTCGGTGTGGAAGGTGTGGATGGTGCGCTCGCCTATGGCGGCCAGGGTGTCTTCGATGCAACCGGACTCGTTCAAGGTGTCGGTGTGGATCGCCACCTGGATGTCCATTTCTTCGGCCACGCCCAGGCAGCAGTCGATCGCCGCCGGGGTCGAACCCCAGTCCTCGTGCAGCTTGAGGCCCACCGCACCGGCGGCGATCTGCTCGCGCAGCGCCTCGGGGCGCGAGGCGTTGCCCTTGCCCAACAGGCCGATATTGATCGGCAGGCTGTCGGCGGCCTGGAGCATGCGCGCCAGGTACCAGGGCCCTGGGGTGCAGGTGGTGGCGTTGGTGCCGGTGGCCGGCCCGGTGCCACCACCGATGAAGGTGGTGACGCCGCTGGTCAGTGCTTCTTCCACCTGCTGCGGGCAGATGAAATGAATGTGCGAGTCGATGCCACCGGCGGTGACGATCTTGCCTTCGGCGGCGATCACCTCGGTGCCCGGCCCGACCGCCACGGTCACACCGGGCTGCACGTCGGGGTTGCCGGCCTTGCCGATCGCGGCGATGCGCCCGTGCTTGACGCCGATATCGGCCTTGACGATGCCCCAGTGGTCGATGATCAGTGCGTTGGTCAGCACCAGGTCCATGGCCTCGGCCGCCAGCATCTGGCCCTGGCCCATGCCGTCGCGGATCACCTTGCCGCCGCCGAACTTGACCTCTTCGCCATAGACCGTGAAGTCTTTCTCCACCTCCACCCACAGCGCGGTGTCGGCCAGGCGCACGCGATCGCCGACGGTGGGGCCGAACATGTCGGCGTAGGCCCGACGGGAAATACGGCTCATACCTTGCTCTCCAGCGCGCCCATCACCTTGCCCTGGAAGCCATACACTTCACGCTTGCCGGCGTAGGCCACCAACTGCACGGTGCGCGCCTGGCCCGGCTCGAAACGCACGGCGGTGCCGGCCGGGATGTCCAGGCGAAAGCCCAGGGCCGGCGCGCGTTCGAACACCAGGCAATCGTTGACTTCATAAAAGTGGTAGTGCGAGCCGACTTGCACCGGCCGGTCGCCATGGTTGGCCACACTGACGCTGACCGTGGCGCGGCCGACGTTGAGTTCGATGTCGCCGGCGGCGACCTGGATTTCTCCGGGGATCATGGGCAGTACCTCAGACGATAGGGTCATGCACGGTCACCAGCTTCGTGCCGTCGGGGAATGTGGCTTCGACCTGGACGTCGTGGAGCATCTCCGGCACGCCGTCCATCACCTGTTCGCGCACCAGCACTTCGCGGCCCAGGCTCATCAGCTCGGCCACCGTGCGGCCATCGCGGGCGCCTTCGAGCACCGCCGCGCTGATCAGCGCCACGGCCTCCGGGTAGTTCAGCTTCAGGCCACGGGCCAGGCGCCGTTCGGCCAGCAAGGCGGCGGTGAACAGCAGCAGTTTGTCTTTCTCTCTTGGGGTCAGCTCCATGGAGGCTCTCTTCAGGTGGCCCAGATACGCGGCGGGCACGGCGCCAGGCCGAGCACGGCCGGGCGCAGCAAGTGCCAGAGGCGCTGCAGGTGGTGTTGCAGGTGTTGGTTGTCGTGGTCGAGCAGGCGAATCACCAGCAGTGGCCCAAGCAGGGTCGCGCCGGCTGGCGTGGGCAGTTCATCCAGCAGTGCGCGCACCTGCTCCAGCACCTGTGCGTCCGCAGGCGCGGCACAGAAGGTGGCGAGCAATGGGTGGCCGCCGAGCTTGTCCAGGCGCCCGCCGTCGATGCGCAGGCGCTCGTGCAAGCCGGGGTCGTCGGGCAGTTCGATGCACAGGCGGCTGTCGAGGGCGCCCTGCTCGAACCGTTCATTCATCACCGGGCGGCCCAGGCACAGGGTTTCCCAGGCCAGCAGGCGGGCACCGGGCGCCAGGGTGAAACGGCTGTCGAGGCTGGCGCGGGCACCATTGAAGAAGATGCTGTCCTGGGGCAGCCACTCCAGGGTGCTGCCGGCTGCCAGGTGGAAGCGCTGCGCCAGCCGTGCGGTCGGGCCGATGCTGCGGTAGAACTTGCTGGCGCCGGGCATGGTCAGCAGCGCATGGCTGCCCGCTTGAAGGTGAATGTCCAGCTCCAGGCGGTCACCGGCGACGATGCCGCCAGGCGGGTGCAGCACATAAACGTGGCATGGGGCGCCCTCGGGGTAGAACGGCCGCTGCACCAAAAGAGGTCCGACATGGCGGCGCGCACCAAGCCGGGTCACGCCCTCGCGCTGGACGAAGCGCAGCTGCAGGTGCGCGCTCCAGCCCGCCTGCTCATCGTGTGCCGTGTGCGGCTCCGGCAAGGACATCCAAAACCCCCGTCATCCGTGGCCTGGGCCGCCCTGGCGTGGCGTCTTGAACACCATGCCAGCGCGGCTGCCTGACCAATCGATCAAAATTGATGAACGGGATGTTGCAGGTTGCAGGCCAAGTAATCAGATGAATCCGAATGAATTTTCCTACGATGTATACAATCGAGGATGCCACGGGCCTCGTACTGCGCAATTGCGTGGCAAAAGCGCGCCCTCAAGCGGTGCCGACGGCGGTACACTCACGCCCCAGGAAAACGCACAGCACAAGGAGCTCCGATGCAATTCGCCGCTGCCATCCCCATCCTGCGGATCTTCTCGGTCGACAAGGCCCGGGAGTTCTACCTTGATTTCCTCGGTTTCACCCTCGACTGGGAGCACCGTTTCGCCGCCGACCTGCCGCTGTACATGCAGGTCCATCGCGACGGGCTGATCCTGCACCTGTCCGAACACCACGGCGATGCCACCCCGGGTTCGGCGATTTTCGCCCGGGTCGAGGACCTCAAGGCCCTGGAACGGGAACTGCAGGCCAAGCAGTACGGCTACTCCCGCCCGCACGCCGAGAAGGTCGACTGGGGCCTTGAAATGCAGATCGCCGACCCGTTCGGCAACCGCCTGCGCTTCTGCCAGCAGATCGACGACGCCTGATGGCCGGCAACAAACGCGCGCTGGCGCGCCTGGAGCGGGAAATGGTCGCCTGCCTTACCGAGGCTTGTGCCACTGCTCAGGCTGAGATCGTCGGCTTTGCCTGGCTCACCCACCAGGTCGACCTCGACGACTTCCCCGCCAGCCTGCGCATCACCTGGGTGTTCACTGATGACACGGCCAAGGCCGTTGCCCTGGCCGGTGCGGCCAAGGCGCGGATACTGGCGCTGACCAGCCAGGCACTGGCCGAGGCCGGTGTGCAGCTGGACCATGTGGCCTGGCATGTGCGCTATGACAGTGAAGAGGCGTGCTGGCGCGATCATGGCGGGGACTGGAATCGGCGGCTGCGCTGAGTTTGTGACCATTTTGGATCGTGTGAGGGCTGGAAGGTGCTCGCCGGGATACAGAGTGAAAGCCACCAGCTGATCGTCGGTGTTTTTGCAGCGCCCATGAGATCGAGCGCCGCCCGCGCGGCGCTTCGCGGGTAAACCCGCTCCCACAGTTTGTTTCGGGCCAGTCTCTCCTGTGCCATCACCTGGTCCGCCTTGTTGGTATGACGCGGTTTCAGTGTGGGCGTTGCCGCCGCCCCACATGACTCAAGGCATGCACCAAGGCAGGCGCCGGTACTTTCACAGAAATAATTGGCCCGAAACAAACTGTGGGAGCGGGTTTACCCGCGAAGCGCCGCGCGGGCGGCGCTCGATCTCACAGGCGCTGCAGAAACACCGGCAGGCACCTAGTGGCCCTCACCCAATATCCCGCCATGCACCCGATGGCCCAACTCAAACCCTGAATCAACCAACAACCCAGCCCCCGCCCAGCCCCCCCCCAGCCAATTCGTGACTGGCCGTTTCCGATCCGCGCCGGATGTATTAAGGTGGCGTGGTGCGCATATAACAGCAGCCCGCCGTGTTCGGGCTTTGAGCTATGAGGGTGTCATGAGCAACGCAAGCATTAACTGGGACAAGCTGGGCTTCGACTACATCAAGACCGACAAGCGTTACCTGTCCGTATGGCGTAACGGCGAGTGGGACAAGGGCACCCTGACCGACGACAACGTGCTGCACATCAGTGAAGGCTCCACCGCCCTGCACTATGGCCAGCAGTGCTTCGAGGGCCTGAAGGCCTACCGTTGCAAGGACGGCTCGATCAACCTGTTCCGCCCCGACCAGAACGCCGCGCGCATGCAGCGCAGCTGCGCCCGCCTGCTGATGCCGCACGTGCCCACCGACGTGTTCATCGAGGCCTGCAAGCAAGTGGTCAAGGCCAACGAGCATTTCGTTCCGCCGCACGGCAAGGGTGCCCTGTACCTGCGCCCGTTCGTGATCGGCACCGGTGACAACATCGGCGTGCGCACCGCGCCCGAGTTCATCTTCTCGATCTTCGCCATCCCGGTGGGTTCGTACTTCAAGGGCGGCATGAAGCCGCACAACTTCCAGATTTCCAGCTTCGACCGTGCCGCCCCCCAGGGTACCGGCGCGGCCAAGGTCGGTGGCAACTATGCCGCAAGCCTGCAGCCGGGCGCCGAAGCGAAGAAGGCCAACTTCGCCGACGCCATCTACCTGGACCCGCTGACCCACACCAAGATCGAAGAGGTCGGCTCGGCCAACTTCTTCGGCATCACCGCCAACAACGAGTTCATCACCCCGAAATCGGCCTCGGTACTGCCGGGTATCACCCGCCTGTCGCTGATGGAACTGGCGCAATCGCGCCTGGGCCTGACCGTGATCGAAGGCGATGTCGAGATCAACAAGCTCGACCGCTTCATCGAAGCCGGCGCCTGCGGCACTGCCGCGGTGATCACGCCGATCGGCGGCATCGAGTACAACGGCAAGCTGCACGTGTTCCACGACCTGGAAAAGGTCGGCCCGGTCACCCAGAAGCTCTACAACGAGCTGACCGGCATTCAGAGCGGTGACGTCGAGGCACCGGCTGGCTGGATCGTCAAGGTCGCCTGATCCGGCGCGTTGACATGAACGGGGCAGGCCAGCGATGGCCTGCCCCGTTTTCGTTTGTGTGTACATCCGGCAACACTCTGTAGGCATTTCCTGCACTAAGCAGTGAACCTGCCTACAAAAAAGCGGTCTTTGGCTGACGGTCAATTCACCCGACCGGATCGCCGGCCCAGTCATCGGGCCTTCATTTGCCCCGTTTCAGCGAAGACCACCATGCCAGACAAGCAGCCCGCCAACTCCGCCCTCCCCGCCCTGCGTGGCAGCCTGATCGCCGCCCTGATCGCCCTCACCGCCCCGGCCCATGCCGAAGAGCCGGCCAGCGATGCACGCTGGGTCAGCGACAGCCTGAGCACCTACGTGCGCAGTGGCCCCACCGATGGCCACCGGATCGTCGGTTCACTGAAGTCGGGGCAGAAAGTCAGCCTGGTGACCAGCCAGGGCAACTACAGCCAGGTGCGCGGCCAGAGCGGCGACCTGGTGTGGATCCTCAGCAGCGACCTGCAGGCGCTGCCGGGCCAGAGCGAGCGCCTGCCGCAGCTCGACCAGCAGGTGGCCGACCTGTCCGGCCAGTTGAAAACCATCGACGACAGCTGGAAGAGCCGCGTGCAAGGCATGCAGGAGACCTTGGACTCGCGCAAGGCGCTGATCGACGAATTGGAAACCCGCAACAAGGCGCTCAACGAGCAGCTCGCCGAAGCCCAGTCGAACCTGCGCGACACCCAGGCCCGGCTGGGGGATGAAAACAAGCAGGTGATGATGCGCTACATGGTCTACGGCGGCAGCATTGCCGGTGCCGGGTTGCTGCTGGGGTTGATCCTGCCGGCGCTGACCCGGGGGCGAAAGCGTAACGACCGGTGGTTCTGAGGCGATCTTCTTGACGCCCAATCGCGGGGCAAGGGGGCAAGCCCGCTCCCACGCATTTGCATGCTCCCAGGAAGCGGGAACTCAGCCCACGTGGGAGCGGGCTTGCCCCGCGATGAGGGTCGATCATGTCACGCCGAACGGTTGGTCACCCCAAACGGCACATGCACCGACGGCACCACCGTACTGGTGCTTTTCAAATGCCCGGACTGGTCATCGAAGAAGATGTGCGGCTTGAGCACCTGCAGCACCCGACGTTTCTCGATGCCACCGAGGAAGAACGCATCGTTGGCCATCACCCCCCAGCTCTTCAAGGTGTTCAACGCCCGCTCGTGGGATGGCGCGTTGCGCGCGGTGACGATCGACACCCGCAGGCGGTTCTCGTAGCTGGGGTGGTCCAGTTTGAACTGTTCCTCCGCTGCCTGTATCCGCGCAATGCGCACGAAGAACTCCTTCAGCGGGCCGGGGTTGTGCGGCTGGGCCTTGTTCAGCACTTCGTGGGCATGGAAGCTGCCCAGCCCGCCGGACTGCATCACCGCCTCCGACTCGTCCCCGGCCAGCACGCCATCGAAGTCGAAGGCGATGCGCAGGTTGTCGTCGCTTTCGTCGTCATCGAACTGCGAGTCGAGCACCTGCCCGGCCGGGTAGCCGGCCTGGATCGCCGCGTCCACATGCTGCTTGTCGGCGGACAGGAACAGCGCGATGTTCAGTGCCGGAATGTATTCATAAGGCGAGCGGCCCTGGGTGAAGATCGCCCGGGTCATGTTCAGCCCGTAATGGCCGATGGTCTTCATCACCCGCAAACCGGTGTCGGGGTCGTTCTGCGACAGCAGCACCACCTCCACCAGCGGGTCCTCCGGGTCTTCGCGCAGGTCATTGAGCGCCAGCAGGCGCTTGATGAACGGGTAGGCGATGCCCTTGCCCAGCGGCACGTCCAGGTGCTGCTCCTGGTATTTGCGGTACTGCGCCTCGCCGTCGCGGCGGAACACCGCATCGGCTTCGCTGAGGTCGAACACCGCGCTTGACGCGACGCCAATCACCAGGCGGTCGTCCAGTTCGAAGGGCATGCTGGGTTCCTTGTCTTGTAGGGCAGATGTTCAGGCGTCGCTGCGCCCCTGCAGGCGCGACGACCAGTCTTCGACCTGGCGTTGCGCCAGGCGCTTTTCCAGGGTCCGCCGCCAGTTCGGTACCAGCGGCAGCGCCAGGCATTCCTGCAGCAGTTCAGGCTCCAGGCATTTGTCGAACAGCACCGCCGACAGCCGCGCCACCGACCACAACCCATGGGGGCGTTCGACCAGCTGCAGGCTGTCGCCCGCCTGCACCTCGCCTTCCTCCACGACCCGGTAGTACCAGCCGGTGCGCCCGCTCTGCTGCACCCGCAGGGCCATCTGCGCCACGTCGAAACGCTCGTTGAGTTTCCAGCACGGCATGCGCCCCTGGGAGATCTCCAGCAAGGCGGTGCCCACACGGATGCGGTCGCCCAGGCAGACATCGGCCTCGGTCCAGCCGCTGCTGCTGAAGTTTTCGCCAAAAGCGCCGGGCTGCGCCAACAGCGGGTGCTCGCCCAGCTCGGCAGCCCAGGCGGCGTAGTGCTCACGGGGGTAGTGATGGATGGCTTTCTCGACCCCGCCGTGTACGCGCAGGTCGCCTTGTTCGTCACCCGCAATACCGAGCGCGGTCACCTGCAAGGCCCCCTGGCGGGGCTGCTTGTCGATAGCGCTGTGCGAGCCTGGGCGGGTGAAGGGCCGGGCGATACCGGTGAGCAGGCTGTCGAGGCGCGGGCTGGACGGGATCATGGAGAGCTCTCGTGAGATGACCCAAGCGAGCTTACACGAGACCCCGCGCCCTCCCAAAGGCTCCTGGCTACTTGCCGCGCGCTTTGTTGTAGATGGTCTTGGCACGGTCGGCCGAGGCCTGACACTTGGCCATGTCACCGCTGGCCTTGGCGGCCTTGGCCTCCTTGAGCAGCTCATGGTAGTCGTGCGCCATGCCGCCATGCAGCGCCTGGCCATCGGTTTTGTTGATGTACTCCAGGTCATTGATCTTGGCATCACAGTTGGTCGCCGCGCTGTCCTCGGCCTGGGCGGCAAAACTCAGTACCGAGGCAATCACTAGCAGTGTCATGGATTTCATGGAGCGTTCTCCTGGGAAATAGCCGGACTGCTGAAAGGTCGGCGGCACACCCCGCCGACGCAGCGACAAGAATAGTGCTCCAGCGCACGCCCTGCGTGGGCTTCAGCCAAACGGCAGAGGCCGTTCGCTGACCAGGAAATCAATGAACACGCGCACCTTCAACGGCATGTGCCTGGCCTGCGGGTAAACCAGCATGAAGGGCCGCGAGGTGCCGCCAAAATCCGCCAGCACCTCCACCAGTTCACCGCTGTCCAGGGCGTCCTGCACGGTGAATCGGTAGGCCTGCATCAGGCCGCCACCGTGGCGCACCAGCGTGCTGGTGGCAAGGAAGTCGCCCAGGCAGGTGAAGGCGCCCTGGGTGTCCAGCTCGATCAGCTGCCCGTCGCGCTGGAAGCTCCAAGGCGGACGGCGACCACTGCTGGGCATCTCGAACTGGATGCAGTCGTGCCCGGCCAGGTCATCCGGTGTCTGCGGCACCCCCGCCCGGGCCAGATAGCCCGGGGTGGCGACGATCACCAGCTCGGCGTCCTCCAGGCGCCGCGCCACCAGCCGCGAGTCAGCCGGGGCGCGGCCGCGGATGGCCAGGTCGAACTGCTCCTCGGCGAAATCGACATTGCGGTTGCTGACGTGCACATCCACCAACACCTGCGGATAGCGTTCGCGAAAGCGCGGCAACAACGGCAGCAGGCGGTGGTGGGCATAGGGCGTCGGCGCGCTGATGCGCAGCCGGCCGCTGGGCTCGAGCTGCCCGCCCGTCACCTGCCGCTCGGCCTCCACCAGTTGCCCCAAGGCCTGGCGGCAATGCTGGTAGTAGGCTTGCCCGGCCTCGGACAGGCGCATCTGCCGGGTGGTACGCACGAACAGGCGCACGCCCAACCGCTCTTCCAGGCGGGCCACCGACCGGCTCACGGCGGCAGGCGTGACTCCGGCCAAGGTGGCCGCCTCGGTGAAGCTGCCGGCATCGGCGGCAAGGCAGAACAGCTCCAGGCTGCCCAGTTGCAGGTCATCGAAATGGCGGGTCATGGTGGCTCGATTGATTACACGGTGTATCGATTGAAATGCCATGCGCCTCATTTTTCAAGCGAGCGTTGCAACTTACAGTGATTCCACCCCGAGCCAAGGCTCATCCACTGGAGATCACCCCATGAGCAACCCACGCACCGTCATCATCACCGGCGCATCCAGCGGCCTGGGCTTCGCCCTCGCCCAGGCCTTCCTCGAACGCGGCGACAACGTGGTCGGCAACGCCCGCAGCCAGGCACGACTGGACGCCGCCGCCGCGCAGTTGGGCAACCCGGCCGGGTTCGTCGGCGTGGCCGGCGACATCGCCGAAAAAGCCACCGCCGAGCGCCTGTTCGCCACCGCGCTCAAGACCTTTGGCCGGGTGGACATCCTGGTCAACAATGCCGGCATCTTCATCCCGAAACCGGTGGTGGACTACAGCGAGGCCGACGTCGATGCGTTGGTCGGTACCAACCTCAAGGGCTTCTTCTACCCCGCCCAGGCCGCCGCGCAGGTGATGCAGCAACAGGGGCACGGGCACATCATCGCCATCACGGCCTCGATCGCCCTGCAACCCGATACCCGGGTACCGGCGCTGCTGCCGGTGCTGGTCAAGGGCGGCCTGAACCAGGCGGTCAAGGGCCTGGCCCTGGAGCTGGCGGGCAGCGGCGTGCAGGTCAACGCCGTGGCCCCGGGGATCATCGACACCCCGCTGCACGGCGACCAGGCCGAAGGGCTGGGCGCGCTGTCGCCGAGCGGCCGTACCGGCAAGCCGCAGGATGTGGTGGACGCCGTGCTGTACCTGACCGACGCACGCTTCGTCAGCGGCGTCATCCTGCCCGTCGACGGTGGCAGCACCGCCGGCACCTGGCACTGAACACGCAGAGGATCGAACCATGCCTTATGTCCATATCCGCGTCACCGATGAAGGCGTCAGCGCCGAGCACAAACGCCAGTTGATCGAGGGCACCACGCGGCTATTGCAGGAGGTGCTGGGCAAACCACCGGCCAGCACTTTCGTGGTGATCGAAGAGGTGCCCACCGACAATTGGGGGGTGGGCGGCGAGACGGTGACGGCGTTGCGCCAGCGCGAGCGGGGTTGAGACCTTTCGCCGGCAAGCCGGCTCCCACAAGGGCAGCGCGTGACTGGAGTTCGGCGCGGTCGTCGTGGGAGCCGGCTTGCCGGCGAAGCGTCGGCGCAGACGCCCCATCAATGCCTGACGAACACCTCCCCGTCAGCGCCCGGTGCGGGCGCCTCGTCGATCTGCGCCGTGCTCAACCACGCCGTCTCCCTGAGCATCAACGAACACACCGCCACCAGCGCCAGCGCCGCTGCCCCGTACAGCGCCACACCCAACGGGTTGTGGTCGGTGAGGATGAGGATCGCCGTGGCAACGCTGGATGCCGTGCCCCCGCCCAACGCCGCGCCGACCTGGTAGCTGGCGGAAATCCCCGAATAACGCATCTCACGCGGGAACTGCTCGCCGAGGAACGCCGGGATCGGCCCCTGGGTCGCGCCCATCAGCAGGCCGACCAGGCTGTAGGCGCCCAGCGCAATGGCAAAACTCTTCATGTCGACCAAGGCAAAGAAGGCAAACAACCCCAGCGCCATCACCAAGGCACCGAACACCATCACCGGGCGCCGCCCGAGGCGGTCGGACAGGTGCCCGAACAGCGGCGCCGACAGGACGATGGCCACCGACAGGGTCAGGTCGAACATCAGTGCCTGGGTGCTGCCGAACCCGGCCTGGGTAGCATAGGTGAGAAAGAAGGTGCTGCCGATGTAGGCGATGGTGCAGTAGCCGAAGGCGATGCCGGTGCACAGCAGCAGTTGCCGTGGCCGCTGGCGCAGCGCTTCGGCCAACGGTGCCTGCGCCGGCTTGGCCGCAGGCGCGGCAAGCGG
The DNA here is from genome assembly GCF_049310485.1 of Pseudomonas sp. GZD-209. NCBI lineage: Bacteria > Pseudomonadati > Pseudomonadota > Gammaproteobacteria > Pseudomonadales > Pseudomonadaceae > Pseudomonas > Pseudomonas sp. GZD-209. The sequence goes on along the minus strand of NZ_JBMOWQ010000155.1, from coordinate 22,025 downwards.
CGTGGGCGTCTTGAGCCGCGCATACAGGCCGATCAGCACCAGGCTGCCGCCGAGCCAGAACGGAATCCGCCAGGCGAAATCCACCAGGTTGTCGTTGGCCGCGGCGCTGACGATGGCGAATACCCCGGCGCCAAGAATCCCGCCGACGCCGATGCCCATGCTCGTGAAGCTGCCCCACAGCCCGCGCCGTCCGGGCGGCGCCGACTCGATGCCGAACAGCGCCGCGCCGCCCCACTCGCCGCCGGCGGCGAAACCCTGGACCAGGCGCAACAGCACCAGCAGCACTGGCGCAGCCACGCCGATGCTGGCGTGGCTGGGCAGGCAGCCGATCAGGAAGGTACTCAGGCCCATCAACAGCAAGGTGGCGACCAACACCTTCTGCCGGCCGATGCGGTCGCCGTAGTGGCCGAACACCAAGCCGCCCAGAGGCCGGGCGAAGAACCCTGCACCGAAGGCGCTGAACGCCACCAGGGTCGCCGTCAGGTGGTCGAGCCCGGGGAAGAACACCTGGGGGAAGACCAGCGCGGCGGCGGTGCCGTAGATGATGAAGTCGTAGAACTCCAGCGCAGTGCCCAGGCCGGAGACGCAAAAGGTCCGCAAGGCGGAGCGGGATGAAGCGGTGTGCGCATGCATTGTTTTTATTCTCGGAATGCGGGTGGGCTCAGAAGCGCTGGAAGCCGGCCTTGGCCAGTTGCAGCGGGGTGCCCGCCACGTAGTCCAGCGCGCAATGTTCGGTGTCGATGCCGACGCTGAGCAGGGTCTCCCAGCGCTCGGTGTCGGGCATGGCCATGTCCGGATGGAAGCAGATCGGCGCACTGTCGCCGGCCGCGCCGCACATAGCCTCGGCACGGGCGCGCAGGTCGGCGTCGGTCATCTGGCCGATCACCTGCTGCAGATGGCCCAGGCGGCCGAGGGTGTCAGCACGGTCGGCGACCTGCTCGCCCTGGCTCAGTTGGGGGTCGAGGAAATGGTTGGTGTGCAGCAGCCAGCCATCCTCGCGGGGCAACACCAACGCCGTGCGCTCGGGGCTCAGTTCGATGCTCACCGCGCGCGGGCTGCGGTCCTCGCGGGAAAACACGGTGAGCACTGTGGACGCACTGACCCGCGCCGAGCGCGCCAGCTCCACGGCCTCGTCGACGCTGCGAGCGTCTTCCAGCAGGCGCCGGGCGATGGCATGCACCGGCACGCCGCCGCTGGCGTTGTCGCTGGCGTGGTGGAGGATGTTGAAATGCAGGCCTAGGCCTGCGCTGTTCACCCCCAGCTTGGCCAGCATGCCGAACTCGCAGAACAGCTTGACCTGCATGCCGCGCGCCGTGTGCAGCCCGAGCATCAGGCCGTGCGGGCACAGGCTGTCATGCCAGTCCCAGGTCTGCAGGGTCTGCGGCGCTCGCGCACCGCGCGGGGCGTGCACGCTGGTCGAGCATTCGTGGTGGCGGGTACGGGCGGCCAGCACTTCGGTACGGGCGTTGAGGGCGGCCAGTTGCCACAGCGGCAGGTCGGCGCCCTTGGCCATGCCGATCACCTCGGCGGCCAGCTCCGGGCTCCAGGCCTCCAGCGCGGCCAGGCTGTTTTCGCCGATGCGCTGGGCCTCGCCCAGGCTCACGCCTACCCTGGGGAAGAAGCCCAGGTACAGCTCGGTGGTGTGACGGATCTGCTCGGCGAACAGCGCGCCGAGCTGCGCACCGCGTGCCAGCGGGTCGCGGATGTCGGTGACGAAGGTATGGATCTTCACTGCGGGGAACTCCTGGTACGGCAGGCTCGATGTTCAGACAAGCCTAACCACGCCGCCGCAGCCGATCATCGCCCTGCCCCGCACAACTTTTGTGCCCAGGTGGAAAAACTCAGGCCTGCAAACCTTGCTCTCGCAGGTGCTCATGCAGCAAGGCGATGAAAGCCTGCACCTTGCGCGTATTGCGCCGGTGCGGCAGGTACAGGACGTGCACCCAGGGGCCGAAGGCGCTGAGGGCGCGCCAGTAGTCTGGCAGCACCTCGACCAGTTCGCCGCGGGCCAGGTACGGCGCCGCGCACCAGGTGGGCACGAATTGCAGGCCCTGGCCGTCGAGCAGGCAGGCCAGCAAAAAATCGAAGTTGTCACTGAGCAATCGCGCGGTGGGCTGGCGCACCCGCAGGGCCTGGCCGTCGCGCTCGATCCACCAGAAGCTGCGGTTGAGCAACGGGTGGCGCAGCAGCAGCCAGTCGTGCTGGGCGTAGTTGTCCAGGGTGATGTCCGCGCCGCGCCGCTGCAGGTAGGCCGGGCTGGCACAGAGGATCACCCGGTTCTCGATCAGCGGCTGGGCGATCAGTTCGGGCTGGTCGGTGGGGCCGTCGCGCAGCGACAGGTCGTAACCGCCGTCGATCAGGTCCTCGTTGGCGTCGTTGAGGTTCACCTCCAGGCGCACCTGCGGGTGTTCGCCCATGAAGCGGCAGCACACCTGGTTGAGAAACGCCGGGCCGAACGAGGGTGGCGCGGTGATGCGCAGGGTGCCGCGCAGTTCATGCTGCAACTGCTCGACCTCCTCGGTGACCAACTGCAAATGCATCAACGCCTGGCGCGCGCCGTCCAGGTACAGGCTGCCGGCCTCGGTCAGGGCCATGCGCCGGGTGGTGCGTTCGAACAGGCGCACACCCAACTCCGCCTCCAGGTGGGCAACGGCCTTGGTGATCGCCGACGGCGTCTTGCCCAACTGCTCGGCGGCGCGGCTGAAACTGCCGTGCTCGGCGGCGGCGACGAAGATGGTCAAGGCCGTCATTTTGTCCATGGTTGGTTCCTGTGAGGCACAAGTCTGGGGGCGCGTCAGTATCCATTGAGATCCGTGGCATCGGCAAATATCGAGGCAGTTGCGTAGCGGCACTACTCACACTTTTTCCCCAACGCAAAAAAAGTTGTGCCCAAGACTGCGTTTAACCGATCCCCCAGCTTGGCTAGCCTGCGGCCTGATCAAAACAACAACGAGGCACCCGATGAAGCCGCTGCTCACACTCGCCCTCGGCGCAGGCCTGGCCTGCACCGCCCTGCCCGGCCTCGCCGCCGTGGACCTGATCCTGCACAACGCCAAGGTCTACACCGCCGCGCCCGGTCAGCCGTTGCAGCAGGCCGTGGCGGTGGACGGCGAGAAGATCGTCGCGGTGGGCTCGGACCAGGCCGTGCTGCGCCTGAAAACCGCCGGCACGCAGGTAATCGACCTGGGCGGCAAGGTGCTGATGCCGGGCATGCTCGACTCCCATTCCCACGCCATCAAGGGCGGCCTGCAACTGGAGCTGGCCAACCTGGCCGGCGAGCAACTGCCCCTCGACGAGCTGGAGCGGCGCCTGCGCCAGTGGCGCGACGACGGCAAGGCCCGGCGTGGCGAGTTCCTCAGCGTCGGCGGCCTGCCACCGACCTACTGGGACGATCTACCGGCCCTGGAGCAGCGCTTCAATCATGGCGAGTGGGCCACGCAACCAATCCTGTTCGCCGCCAACGACATGCACACCGGCTGGGCCAACCAAGCCATGCTCCAGCGCGCCGGGGTGAATGCCGCCAGCATCGCCGCCCTGCCCGAGGACGCCCGCAATACCATCGGCCGTCACCCGGACGGCACGCCCAATGGTTTCCTGGTTGACGCCAGCCTTTACCCGGTCACTGATCTGCTGCCACCGCTGAGCCAGGACACCTTGCTGACCGCCGGGCGCATGGCTCTGGACTACTACAAGCAGCTGGGTATCACCGGCTGGATGGACCCACTGGCCAACGAGCTGCCGGGCGCCGACGTGAACAACGCTTCCCTGGGCGTGCTGCCGGTGTACAAGGCCCTGGCCGAAAACGGCGAGCTCACCGCCCACGTCGCCGCGCTGCTGATGGCCGACAGCAAGGCCGGCCCCGCCGACCTGGACGAACTGGACAAGGTGCGCCAGCAGTTCATCGACGTACCCAACCTCACCCTGCCGGGCATCAAGGTGTTCGCCGACGGCGTGGCCGAGATGCCGGCGCAGAGCGCGGCGATGCTCGAGCCCTACCGCAACTCCGGGCAACGCGGCGAGTTGCTGCTGGACCCGGCGCATTTCGGCGAGCTGGTCAGCGCCGCCGATGCCCGTGGCTGGCTGGTGCACGTGCACGCCATCGGTGACCGTGCGGTGCGCGTGGCGCTCGATGGCATCGAACAGGCACGGCGCGCGCGTCACAGCGGCATTGCCCATTCGATCACCCACCTGCAAATGGTCAGCCCCAAGGAGTACGCGCGTTTTCGCCAACTCGACGTGATCGCCTCGATGCAGCTGTACTGGGCCAGCGCCGACGAGGCCAACCTCGACCTGGTCAAGCCCTACGTCAGCGCAATGGCCTTCATGCACACCTTCCCGGCCCATTCGCTGTTGAACAACGGCGCAACCATCGCCGGCGCCAGCGACTGGCCGATCAGCACCCCGGAGCCGTGGAAAGCCATCTACCAGGCCATCACCCGCAAGGGGCCCAAGGGCGTGCTCAACGCCGGCGAAGCGATCGACCTGCAGACCATGCTGCAGGCCTATACCCTCAATGCCGCCCGGGCCATGGGCCTGGAGCGGCAGGTCGGCTCGCTGGAAGTGGGCAAGCAAGCGGACATGATCGTGCTCGACCGCGATGTGCTGAGCCTAGCCCCGGAGGCGCTGCGCGATACCCAGGTGCTGCAGACCTGGTTTGCCGGCAAGCGCATCTACGCACGCTGAGGCGGCGGCATCATTGGCGCAGGCGCTCCAGCGCCTCCAGCACGTGTCCGATGGCGCGCTCCGGCTCGCCCTCGCGACAGGCGATACCGAGCTGGCGCCACAGCCCCGGGCGCAAAGGCCGCCGGAGCACACGCGGATCGTGCTGCGGGCCTTCACCCTCCTGGGGCAACAGGGTCGCGCCGTACCCCGCGCCCACCAGGCTCTTGATCGCGTCGTTGAAATTCAGCTCGATGCGTGGCTCGGGGTAGAGCCCGGCGGCGGCGAACCATTCCGAAGTCACCCGCGACAACTGCGTGGTGCTGTCGTTGAGGATCAACGCTCGCCCGGCCAGCCAGGCCGGCGTGACCCGCGCTGGCGGGCGCCAGTCGGCGGGCACGTAGGCCAGGATCGGGTCGCGGCGCCAGGGCGTCAGTTTCAGCCCCTTGCCTGCCACCTGTGGCAACGCCACCAGGCCGATGTCCAGGGTGCCTTCGCGCAGACGGGCCAGCGAGGCCTGCGAGGTCAGCACCTGCACCTGGACGTCGATGCCTGGGTGGTCCACCCGCAACGCCTCCAAAGCCTGCGGCAGCAGATGCGCGATGGCGCCGGTCGATGCGCCCAGTCGCACCCGCCCGGTCAGGCCCTCGACCTGCCGACGTACTTCATCCAGCGCCTGGTCGGCGTCGGCCAGCAGCCGCCGGGCACGGGCCAGCAGGGTTTCGCCGATGGCGGTCGGGCGTACCTGGCCCCGGGTGCGGGTGAGCAGGGGCGCGCCGATGCGTGCCTCAAGCTCGGCCACGTGCAGGCTGATGGTCGGCGGTGCCAGATTGAGCTGGCGGGCGGCGTCGGCGAAGGAGCCGTGTTCGGCAATCACCACCAGGGTGCGCAAGCGGTCGAGGCTGATTTCTCGCATGGGGTTTTCCGAGTACCCGTGGGAGCGGGCTTGCCCCGCGATGGCGCCCAATCGGAGCACCAGGTTGTCTGGGCTGACGCCATCGCGGGGCAAGCCCGCTCCCACAATGTAGGGTTCAACACAGATGTTATCGTTCAGGATTAATGAACCTGACGATCATGATATTCAAATTTTCTTTCGTCCAGTCGCAAGCGAGGATACGCCCACTCCCCTTCACCACGGACACACTCCATGACCCTGCCCCTTGTCTTCATCGACGGCGACCAAGGCACCACCGGCCTGCAGATCCACGCGCGCCTGCAAGGCCGCCAGGACCTGCGTCTGCTCACCCTGCCCGAGGCCGAACGCAAGGACCCCGCGCGGCGCAGCGAGGCGATCAACAGCGCCGACATCGCCCTGCTGTGCCTGCCCGATGACGCTGCCCGCGACGCTGTGGCGACGCTGCGCAACCCGGCGGTGCGGGTGATCGATGCCAGCTCCGCGCACCGTACCGCGCCAGGCTGGGTATACGGCCTGCCGGAGCTCGACCAGCACCAGGCCGAACGCATCGCCGCCAGCAACCGTATCAGCAACCCCGGCTGCTACCCCACCGGCGCCATCGCCCTGCTGCACCCGCTGGTCAAGGCCGGGCTGCTGCCAGCGGACTATCCGCTGAGCATCCATGCCATTTCCGGCTACAGCGGCGGTGGCCGGGCGGCGGTCGAGCGCCATGAGCAGCCCACCGAAGGCTATCTGCCCACCTTGCAGCTGTACGGCCTGGAACTGGCGCACAAGCATGTGCCGGAAATCCAGCAGCACGCCGGGCTCAGCGCCCGCCCGCTGTTCGTGCCCGGCTACGGCGCCTATCGCCAGGGCATCGTGCTGAGCATCCCCCTGCAACTGCGGCTGTTGCCAGGCGTCACCGCGCAACAACTGCAGGCCTGCCTGGAGCAGCACTACCAGGGTGCCCGCCATGTGCAGGTGCTGCCCTTGCATCAGCAAGGCCCGGCCCCGGCGCTTGACCCGCAGGCGCTGAACGACAGCAATGACCTGCGCCTGGCGCTGTACGCCAACCCCGAGCACGGCCAGGTATTGCTGACCGCGGTGTTCGACAACCTCGGCAAGGGGGCCTCGGGCGCTGCAGTGCAGAACCTCGACCTGCTGCTGGCTGGGCTGCGCTAGCCACACCGGGTAAACTGGGCGCCCGCCTCGTTCGAAGCGGGCGTTTCAGCCCACCCGGAGCCTTACCCGCGATGTTCATCCTCCGCCGCCTCGACGGCGTGCCGCCCGAATCCTTCCAGAACCAGATCCGCCAGCTGGTGATCGACCATGTCGGCCAGCTCAGCAGCGTCGCCATCAGCCCGGCCAACCCGCTGTACCCGCTGTACCAGTACGGCGTCGGCCTGGAGGTGCACCAGTACCTGATGGCCCTGGACGGCACCCGTGGCCTGGCCGTGCAACTGACCCTGGCGCTGGATGCCGATGCCCCGGACCAGTTGCTCGGCTTTGCCCTGGCGCTGCCGGCCCAGGACGATGCGCAGGCCTGCAGCCTGGCGTTCCTTGCCGTGCATCAGGACCATCGCCGCCAGGGCATCGCCCGCGCCTTGCTGGATGACCTGCGCAGCCGCTACGCCTGCGTCGAGCTGAGCGCCTTCGCCGAGCAGGTGCCGTGGTTCGAGGCCATGGGTTTGCAGGTAATTGCCAGCGCCGGGCCACAGGTGCTGATGAGCAGTACCGGGCGTGCCAGCGGGGCGCTGATCGGGCGGCTGGATATTGCGCCGATCTACCAGACGGTCGAGGTGATGCAGATCCATACCTACCTGCTCAACCAGAACGGGGAAGACGTGATGATGGAGGCGGAGCAGTCGCGCGATGAGCGGTTGGATGAGTTGGCGGAGCAGGCCAAGGAGTGCGTGAGGCAGCGGCTGACGCGGCATTGATGTAGACCGCTGGGGCTGCCGTGCAGCCCATCGCCGGCAAGCCGGCTCCCACACCAACCACGCCGGTTTCAAGACTTGCGCTGTACCTGTGGGAGCCGGCTTGCCGGCGAAAGGGCGCGCAACGCGCCCCCGGCTTCCTTCAGGCATGCACCCAGCGCCGGTGCAACCCGCGGGCCAACGCATCGAGCATGAACCCCAGCACCCCGATCAACAGCACCATCGCCATCAGCTCGGAATACGCCAGCCGGTCACGGGTATCGAGGATGAAATACCCCAACCCCGCACTGACCCCAAGCATCTCGCACGGCACCAGCACGATCCACAGGATGCCGATGGCCAGGCGCACGCCGGTCAGTACATGGCCGATGACCCCCGGCACGATCACCTTGCACAAGGTCTCCCAGCGCGTGGCGCTGAGGCTGCGCGAGAGCTGCAACCAGCGCGGATCGAGCTGACGCACCCCGGCGGCGGTGTTGAGCAGGATCGGCCACAGCGCGGCGAAGGCCAGCAGGAAATAGATCGGCTGGTCGCCCACGCCCATCAGCATCACCACCACCGGCATCCACGACAGCGGCGAGATCATCCGCAGAAACTGGAACGCCGGCGTGGTTGCTGCCTCCAGGTGCCGGTAGCTGCCCACCAGCAAGCCCAAGGGCACGCCAATCAACAGCGCCAGCAACAGGCCGATCAGGATGCGCTTGAGGCTCACCCAGATATGCCCGTACACCTCGCCCTGCCCCAGCAACTCCACCAGGCTCGCCAAGGTGGCCTGGGGCGAGAAGCGCGCCGACAGGCCATCGGCCGCACCGAACAGCTGCACTCCCGCCCACCACAGCAACAGCAACAGCGCCAGGCCGGCAAGGCCCAGGGCGCCATGTACGACATGCCTTTGCATCAGACCGCGAACTCCTCACTGCGCTGGAAGTTCTCGGCAATGCCGAAGGTTGCCGGGCCGCCCACCGCAGCGATGGCGTTGCGCACGAAGCGGTCATCGACCAGGTCGCGGGCGACGTGCGCGGGATCGAGCCCGGCGAGGAAGCCGTTCTCGCCTTCGATCAGGGTGCCTTTGAGGCGCTTGACCAGTTCCTCGGTGTAGCTGGGGTACGGGTACGGCTGGAAGTCGATGCGCTTTTCATCCCACTGCTGGTGCTGGATCGCGCCACTGGCGATGTAGCCGGCACGGTCCTCGGCGGCAGGCGCCAGTACCTTGGTCAGCACCGCGGGCTCGTGCGGGGTGTACTTGTTGGGGCCGGCCTTGGACAGCAGCGCGGCCGCCTCGGCGCGGTGGTCGCGGGTCCATTGCTGGGCCTTGACGATGGCGTTGACCACCTTCTGCGACCATTCCGGGCGGTTGTTGAGGTCGTGTTCGTGCATGAACACCACGCAGCAGGCGTGGTTGCGCCACACGTCACCGGTGAAGCGCTGCACGCGGCCGACCTTGAGGTTCTCGGCCAGGGCGTTGAACGGCTCGGCGACGATGTAGCCGGCGATGCGCTTGCTGGCCAGGGCTGGCGGCATGTCCGACGGCGGCAGCACCAGCAGGTTGACCTCGTTTGCAGCCAGCTGTGCGTTGGCCGGTTTCGACACTGGCGTGAGGCCGTTGTCGTTGAGCATCTGCTGCAGCACCACGTTGTGGATGGAGTACCAGAACGGGATGGCCACGGTCTTGCCGCCGAGCTGCTTCATCTCGGTGATGTCCGGAGCCACGGTCAGGCCTGAACCACCGACATGGTTCCAGGCCACCACCTTGGCCGGCACCTTGCTGCCATAGCGGGCCCACACGGTCATTGGCGACAGCAGGTGGATCACGTTGACCTGGCCGGAAATGAACGCCTCGATCACCTGCGCCCAGCTGCGCAGCAGCACCGGGCGTTCGGCCTTGATACCTTCGGCCTCGAACAGGCCATTGTTGTGCGCCACCAGTAAAGGCGTGGCGTCGGTGATCGGCAGGTAGCCGATGCGCACCGGCGCGTCGGGCTCGGCGGCGGCGCGCGCCTGCAGGCTGGCCAAAAGCGGCACGGCGCCAGCGGCGGTGAGCATGGCGCTGAGTTTGAGAAAGTCGCGACGGGACGTGGTGGAGCAGCAGTCATCCATGCACATGGACAGCCTCCGAGGGCAAGGGGGATGGGGTGGGTTCGGCTGTGCGGCTTGCCCGCCGTAGGGTTTTGAGGATTTCGATGCGCAGCGCGCCCAGTTCCTCGACCCGTTGCGCCCGGGGTTGCGGCAGGTCGATGTGCCATTGGCCGAGGGTGCGCGCCGGGTGGTTGCCCAGTAGCAGCACGCGATCGGACAGCAGCAAGGCTTCGTCGATGTCGTGGGTGATCAGTACCGCAGCGGTGTTGTGGGTGGCGATCAGTTGCAGCAGCAGTTGCTGCATGTCGGCGCGGGTCACTTCGTCCAACGCGCCGAACGGCTCGTCCAGCAGCAGCACTTCGGGTTGCCGCGCCAGGCAGCGGGCCAGCGCGGTGCGTTGGGCCATGCCGCCGGACAACTGCGCCGGGTACTGGCTGCGGGCATGGCTCAGGCCCACTGCGGCGATGGCGTGGTCGATGCGTGCGCGGCGCTCGCTGGCGGCCAGCTTGGGCTGGCGGGCGAAGTCGAGGCCGAAGGCGACGTTCTTCTCCAGGCTCAGCCAGGGCAGCAGGCTGGGGTCCTGGAATGCCACCGCCAGGCGCGGGTGCGGGCCTTGCAGCGCCTCGCCATGCAAGGTCACGCTGCCGCCACGGGGCTGCTGCAGGCCGGCCAGCACCCGCAGCAGGCTCGATTTACCGACCCCGCTGGGGCCGAGGATGGTCACCACTTCGCCCGGCGCCAGCGCCAGGTCGAACTGCTCCAGCACCGGCTGCCAGCCGCCCTCGCGTGGGTAGCCCAGGCTGATGTCGCGGGCGTCGAGTAGCACGTCGGTCATGCCGCACTCGCCTGGCGTTGCAGTTCGGCGCGCAGTTGCACCAGGCTCGGCGTGACGATCGGCACGAATGCCGACTCGCGCCAGCGGCGCGCGAAGCCTTCGCCATAGGCGGTGAGGTAAGCCTTGCCACCACTGGCCTGCAGCTCCAGCTGCACGGCATCGGCAGCGCTTTCGGCGAGGGTGATGCGCAGTTTGAACAACGCGGCCGGCTGCTTGAGGAAGCGGCCGTCGAGCAGGCCCTGCTTGAGCTCGCCGACGGTGTTTTCCAGGCGTTCCTTGAGCACCTGGCGCGCCTCTTCGAGGAACGAAGCACGGCCTTGCAGGTGCTCCTGCACTTCGTCCAGGGCACGCCGCGCCAGGCCGATGGCCATGCCGCACTGCAGGGCGAGGAAGGCCGGGCGCACCTTGGGCAGGAACTCGCGGGCGTTGTCGTGCAGCAGCCAGTCATGGGCCAACGGTACCTGGTGGAAGGCCAGCGCAGCGGTGTTGCTCGACTGCAAGCCCATCAACTGAAGGTCGTCGGAGCGCTCCAGCCCTGGCGCATCAGAGGGGATGGCCAGCACGAACGGCGCGCCGCCGGCATCGTCTTCGATGGCCGCAGCCACCACGAAACCACTCTTGCGCAGGTTGGTCACCCAGTGCAGCCGGCCTTCCAGGTTCCAGCCATCGGCTGCGGGGCGCCCGCGCACCTGCAGTGCCTCGATGCCGGAGAGGAACTTCATGGCATTGGAAAGCCCTGTGGCGCCAGCCAGCTCACCCTTGAGCAGCGCTGACAGCAGGCGCTCGCGCAAACCCTGATTAGGGCTTTGCAGCAGGTATTCAATGAAGGCGCGCTGACCCCAACAGACGAAAGCCGCCGCCAGTGAGCGGCTGGCGATGGCGGCAATGGCTTCGACCGCCTCGGTGACATCACCGCCCGCGCCGCCGAGGGCCGGGTCGACGCCTATGCGCAGCAGTTGCGATTCGGCGATGTGCGCCAGTACCAGGTGCGGGTCGCACTGGCCCTGGTCGATGGTCTCGGCGTTGGCATCCAGCCATTGGCGAAAAGCGCTATCAAGCATGTCCCTACTCCTTTGGTGCGCCGGACACGCCGGCATCGGGCGGTTTAGGCCGAAGGCTGCCAGCGGTATTTGCTGAGCTCGTCATTGAGCGGCGTCTGGGCGAACACATTAGCAAAGTTGCACAGGGTTGCGAGGCTCACGCCCAGAATCACTTCCAGGGCGTTGCCCTCGGTGAAACCGGCCTCGCGGAAAGCCTGGTAGGTGGCGTCGCTGACGTTGCCGCGGGTGGCGATGACTTCACGGGCGAACTCGGCCAGGGTTTCGTAACGTGCATCGGGCAGCTCGCCACGGGCACGCAGGGCATCGACCACCGCCTGCGGCAGCTTGGCCTTGTTCAGCGCCACGGCGGTGTGGCCGGCAACGCAGAAGTCGCAACCGTGCTGGGTAGCGGCAATCAACTGCACCACTTCGCGTTCGGCCAGGGTCAGCTCGGCCTTGCCGTTGAGCGCCGAGACGGTGACGTAGGTTTCCAGGGCGGCCGGGGCATTGGCCAGCACACCCAGCAGGTTGGGGATGAAGCCGGAGTTCTTCTGTGCGTTTTCGAGGAACGGACGTGCGGCTTCCGGAGCGGTCTGCAGGCTGTGTAGAGTGATGCGCGCGGACATGGAGTGGTCTCCTTTGATGTAGGTCGCTACAGTCTGTTGGTTATAAGAAGTAGCATCCATATTCATCAGTCGCCTTTCCTTGCTCCTGAGTCCTTGCATTAGATGATTTCATCCAGCCACCTTGTCGATTGGTTATTAGAAGGCCTTGAGCTTGATGCCAGCCTGTTCCATGTCGGGCGTTATTGCGGTGGCTGGCACGCCAGCACCCAGGGCATGGGCCGGGCCAGCTTTCATCTGGTGGTGCAGGGGCATTGCTGGCTGCACGTCGATGGCCATGCCGAGCCTGTGCGGCTTGAGAGTGGCGATGCGGTGTTTCTGCTGCGTGACCTTGCCTATCGCTTGTCGGGTGACGAGGACGTCGCCGATGCCTGCGCCCAGCCGCGCCGGGCCATGCAGGCGCTGGACCTGCAGGCCGACGATGGCGTGGGGCTGGTCTGTGGCTTCTTTCATTTCCAGACGGGTTTGTCGTCGCTGATCGTCGAGGGGCTGGCGGACTGGATCCTGCTGCGCGCCAATGATCCGGCCGGCAGTGCGGCACGTGCGCTGTTTGGCTTGATTCTCGAGGAATGCCGGCGGGCGCCGCAGCCGTCACAGACGGTGCTCGAGCGGCTCACGCACTTATTGTTCCTGTATGTGCTGCGCCAGCAGGTGCACACGGGTCAGCCACTGGGTGGATTGGTCGCCCTCGCCCGCCAGCCGGCTTTTGCCGGGCTGCTGGAGCGGCTGATAGAGGAGCCGGGGCAGGCTTGGACGCTGGAGAGCATGGCGGCGTGTGCGGGGCTGTCGCGCTCGGCGTTCTTCAAGCGTTTCAATGAGCTGGCTGGGCAGTCGCCTGGGCAGGTGCTGCTGGCGCTGCGCATGCGCCAGGCTTGTCAGTTGCTCAAGGCGGGCAACACGGTCGAGCAGGTTGGCGGGCGGGTGGGGTATCAGTCGGTGGCGGCGTTTACCCGGGCGTTTGCCAAGGCGGTGGGGGTGCAGCCGGGGGCTTATCGCAAGCAGCATGAGGGGCGGGAGGGGTAGGTAATTGGATGCCCACTGCGTCGGCAGGCCGATTCACCGCCCGCTCACGAAAAAACCCGACAAACGCAGGTTTGCCGGGTTTTTCAGTGCAGGCCGCCTGGTCGGCGGCCATCGGTTGGGATGGATTACGCCAGGCCGATAAAGTCCTCTTTGTTCAGATCGCTGATGCCGATCAGCTGGATGGAAAACTCGGCATCGGCGTTCTTGTCAGTGCTGCCGTGGACCATGACGTAGTCATTTCCGCCCTCATCCTGCAAGGTTTCCCACCACAGTTGCTTGGCAGCCTTGCCGAGCGACCCGTCGGTGCCCTGGTCCAGCCAGGTGTAACCCTTGAGTGCCGAGAAGTCGATCTTGTCACCCTCGGCCCGGTTGAAGTCGCCGATGACATCCTGGGTGCCTTTGGTGTCGAGCCCCAGGTCAGTGAGCAAGGTGAACTTGAAGAGGTCTTTGCCCGCACCGCCCGTCATGCGGTCGGCTCCGGCACCGCCAATCAGGATGTCGTCACCATCGCCACCGTACAACGTGTCGTTACCGGCACCACCGTCGAGGGTGTTGTCGGCGGCGTTACCGGTGAGGATATTGTTCGCCGCATTGCCGGTCAGGTTAAGTTTGCTGCTGCCTGTCTGGCTGGCGTCGAGGTGTTCGAGGTTGGCACCCAGAGTCAAGGCAGTGGCTTTCTCAAGGCTCGCTTCACCGCGCAATTGCAGGGTGTCGTCACCGCCATTGGCATTCTCGGTAACGGTGTCTTCCAGCACCAGGGTGGCGGACGTGCCTTTGCCTTTGACGATCAGGTCAACGATGTAGGTATCGTCGCCCTTGCCGCCGATCAGCTTGTCCACGCCCTTGCCGCCGTCGAGGATGTTGTGGCCATCGTTACCGGAGAGGGTGTTGGCCTGGTCATTGCCGGTGGCGTTGAGGTCGAGAGCGCCGGTCAGGGTGACGTTTTCCACGTTGGCATGGTCGGCCAGATCAATGTCGAGCTTGTTGCTGACAAGGGTGTCGATGCCTTCGTTGGCCAGTTCTTCCACCAGGTCGCCGGCGTTATGCAACACATAGGTGTCGTTGCCCTTGCCGCCGCGCAAGGTGTCAAAACCGCTGGTGTTCAGGCCACCATCGAGGATGTTGTTGCCATCGTTGCCGATCAGCAGGTTGGCTTGATCATTACCGGTGGCGTTGAGGGCTGCTTTACCGCCCAGGGTGACGTTTTCCACGTTGGCAAACCTGGCAAGCGTCAGATCGATGCTCAATAGCGAGGTCTCGACGGTGTCGTTGCCTTCACCGTCGCGTTCTGTGATCACGTCGTCCTTGTGCCCGAGCACGTAGGTGTCATCACCCTGCCCGCCGGCCATTACGGTGCCCGAGCTGTTACCGGCCAGGCGGTTATCCGCCTCATTACCGATCAGCTCGAACAGACCCGTACCGGTTAGGTTGACGTTCTCAAGGTGAGTACCTGCAAGGTCGATGACGGTGCGCTCGCCCTTGCCGGCAGTGCTTTTGAAGGTGACCTGCAAGGTGTCACTACCCTCGTCGGCATTTTCAACAACACGGGCCAGGTCGCTCTGGGCATTGATGACATAGGTGTCATCGCCCGCAAGGCCGATCAGCTGGGCTGCACCGCCTTTGCCATCAAGGGTGTTGGCCCCGGCGTTACCCGTCAGGGACTTGGCGTTCTTGTGAGCGACCAGGTTGAGGGCGATATCACCCGTTTCACTGGCGTCGAGGTTTTCCAGATTGGCGTCCAAGGTCAGCGTGGTGACTTTGGCCGCTTTCAGGTCATCCTTGGTCTGCGCCAGCACGTCGCCTGCGAGACGCAGCTTCAGGGTGTCGTCACCGCCATTGGCATTCTCGGTAACGGTGTCTTCCAGCACCAGGGTGGCGGACGTGCCTTTGCCTTTGACGCTCAGGTCAACGCTGTAGGTATCGTCGCCCTTGCCGCCGATCAGCTTGTCCACGCCCTTGCCGCCGTCGAGGATGTTGTGGCCATCGTTACCGGAGAGGGTGTTGGCCAGGTCATTGCCGGTGGCATTGAGGTCGAGATTGCCGGCCAGGGTGACATTTTCCACGTTGGCATAGTCGGCCAGATCAATGTCGAGCTTGTTGCTGACAAGGGTGTCAATGCCTTCATTGGCCAGTTCTTCCACCAGGTCGCCGGCGTTCTGCAACACATAGGTGTCGTTGCCCTTGCCGCCGCGCAAGGTGTCAAAACCGCTGGTGTTGAGGCCACCATCGAGGATGTTGTTGCCATCGTTGCCGATCAGCAGGTTGGCTTGATCATTACCGGTGGCGTTGAGGGCTGCTTTACCGCCCAGGGTGACGTTTTCCAGGTTGGCAAACTTGGCAAGCGTCAAGTCGATGCTCAATAGCGAGGTTTCGAGGGTGTCGTTGCCTTCACCTTCGTTTTCTGTGATCACGTCGTCCTTGTGCCCGAGCACGTAGGTGTCGTCCCCCTGCCCACCAGCCATCACGGTGCCCGAGCTGTTACCGGCCAGGCGGTTATCCGCCCCAGTGCCGATCAGCTCGAACAGACCCGTACCGGTTAGGTTGACGTTCTCAACGTGGGTACCTGCAAGGTCGATGACGGTGCGCTCGCCCTTGCCGGCAGTGCTTTTGAAGATGACCTGCAAGGTGTCGCTACCCTCGTCGGCATTTTCAACGACACGGGCCAGATCGCTGTGGGTATTGATGACATAGGTGTCATCGCCCGCAAGGCCGATCAGCTGGGCTGTACCGCCTTTGCCATCAAGGGTGTTGGCCCCGGCGTTACCGGTCAGGGACTTGGCGTTCTTGTGACCGACCAGGTTGAGGGCGATATCACCCGTTTCACTGGCATCGAGGTTTTCCAGATTGGCGTCCAGGGTCAGCGTGGTGACTTTGGCCGCTTTGAGCTCATCCTTGGCCTGCGCCAGCACGTCGCCTGCAAGACGCAGCTTCAGGGTGTCATCACCGCCATTGGCACTCTCGGTCAGGGTATCTTCCAGCACCAGGGTGGCTGACGTGCCTTTGCCTTTGACGACCAGGTCAACGGTGTACTTGTCATCGCCTGCGCCACCGATCAGCTTGTCCACCCCCGTGCCGCCGTCAAGGTTGTCATTGCCTGCACCGCCGTTGAGGGTGTTGGCGGCAACGTTGCCAATAATGACGTTGTCCCGTTCGTTACCGGTGCCGCTGATGGCCCTGCCACCGGCAAGCGTGAGGTTTTCCAGGTTTGCGCCAAGCGTCCAGGTGAGTGAGGACACGACGCTATCGGTGCCTTCGTCGGCGTTCTCGATGATCTGGTCGTTGGCGTTGTCGATGACGTAGGTGTCGTTGCCCACGCCGCCGGCAAGGGTGTCGGCACCTGCACCGCCGTCGAGATAGTCATCACCTGCTTCGCCGTTGAGGATGTTGCCAGCATCGTTGCCGGTGATGACGTTGTCCAACGCGTTACCGGTGCCATTGATGGCGCTGTCGCCGGTGAGGGTGAGCTTCTCCAGGTTTTCGCCAAGCGTCCAGGTGATCGAGGACTTGACGGTATCGGTGCCTTCGTCGGCGTTTTCAATGATCTGATCGTTGGCGTTGTCGACAACGTAGGTGTCATTGCCCGCGCCGCCTTTCATGAGGTCGGTGCCTACACCGCCATCGAGGTAGTCATCGCCTTTGCCGCTATCGAGGGTGTCATTGCCCGCGCCGCCGCTGAGGATGTTGGCAGCATCGTTGCCGATAATGACGTTATCCAGCGCGTTACCGGTGCCGTCGATGGCGTTGTCACCGGTGAGGGTGAGGTTTTCCAGGTTTCCGCCAAGCGCCCAGGTGAGTGAGGACTCGACGGTATCGGTGCCTTCGCCAGCATTTTCGCTGATCTGGTCGTCGGCGCTGTCGACAACGTAGCGGTCATTGCCCGCGCCGCCTCTGGTGATATCGGCGCCTTCACCACCATCGAGGTAGTCATCGCCCTCGCCGCCGTCGAGGGTGTCATCGCCTGCACCGCCTTTTATGATGTCGTCGCCCGCACCGCCATCGATGTAGTCATTGCCTACACCGCCGTTGTGGGTGTCATTGCCTTCGCCGCCGTACTGGGTGTCATTACCATAGAGGCCGCGGCTGTAGAAGACGTCATCTCCTGCGCCTCCGTAGACGATGTCATCGCCTTCGTCGCTGTGGATGTGGTCATTGCCTTCGCCGCCGTAGAGGATGTCATTGCCCACACCGCCTTGGAGGGAGTCGTTGCCTTCGCCGCCGTAGATAATGTCATCACCTGAGCCGCCGGAGAGGAAGTCATCGCCCGCGCCGCCGTAGAGCGTGTCGTTGCCTTGCCCGCCGTCGAGACCGTCACCGTACGCACCGCTAGTGAGCGTGTCGTTGCCCAAGCCGCCGATGAGCGCACCTAGCGTATCCCCGGTCCAGTTGATGGTGTTGTCGGCGTTATCGCCATTGATGTAGGTGTTGGCGCCCATGGTGTAGATGGTAACGCTGGTGTCGTCGAATGTAACTTTGAAGCCGGCTTTGAAGGTGTTGGCAGGGTTGTTTATTTCACGGATGATGATGTCGTTGCCAACTCTGCTGAAACTGTAATCCTTTAGGTTCCCTGGGACATCTGGGCTCATAGTCCATTTCCTTGCGAGCTAAGCGTCTTTTGATTTGTTTTTTGCGATGGTGAAGCGCCAACAAACTGATGTTTTATGCGGCTTCTTCTATCAGAAAGGATGGGCGGTAGCAATACGCCACCATCATTTGAATGCATGGGCAGCCATGAATGGCTGCAGGTTGTCCAAGCGCCAGGCAGCAGAGGCTGGAGCGCAGCGCCGTACATGGGAGCGAGCGGCTTTGCTTACTTTGACTGCGGCCGGCTATGTGCAGCCGGCGAGGTAATACCAAACTAAGCCACCGCAAAAGCGCAAGGATGACTTCGCGCCTACATTCCATTGAATGCGCATGAACCTTCAAAGAACAAAAATCGGCTTATTGCAGCAAATCAAGAATAGAAACAGCAGCCCCTAACAACTTAAACAGCCACTACCGGTATATCCCCGCTACCACTCCCCTTGCCGTCCCGCCGCTCCCCCATCCACTCATTGACCTGCTGCCCAAACGCCGCCGGCGCCTTGCGCCCGAACCGCCGCGCCAGATCCAGGATGGTCTGCTGCGCCAGCGCTTCCTCCATGCGCTTCTGCGCCCCCAGCATCACCGCATTGATCGCACACGTGCCCTCGACCGCCCAAGCCGGTGCCGAGCCTTCGAACACCGCGCAACGCTCACGGATCTCGCGGCAGTCGAAAATCTTCTTGTGCCCATCGATGGCCGTGACGATATCCAGCACCGTTATTTCATCCGACGGCCGCGCCAGGCGGAAACCACCCCGCACACCCTCGGTAGCCGCAACCAGCCCGGCCCGAGCGAGCTTGGTGAACACCTTCGCCAGGTACTCCTGCGGGACACCTTGCAACTCGGCCAGGTCGCGCACGCTGGACTCGCGGCTGTCGCCACGCTCGTCCACCAGGAACAACAGGCAATGGATACCGTACTCGACGCCGGCACTGTAGAGCGACATGTCAATCTCCGACTGAATTTGTCGCAAATACTACGCCCATCACCGGCAAGTGGCAAAGCCTCAGCTTGCCGCCCGTCGCCAGCCCATCAGCACAACAAGCACCTGTAAGCCAGCAAAACCGTAGGTTTTGACCGCCCTTGCCAAGGCCCGGACGGGGACTGGCTGAAAAAAATACTTGCCGAGACAAACTCCGATCAATACAGTCGTAGTTATTCGGCAGGCAGCCAACGCACCACCGAAGCCCTTTCCCCACCTAGCGGAGCACTCACATGACCCCACATATCCTGATCATCGGTGCCGGCTTTGCCGGTGTATGGAGCGCCCTGAGCGCCGCTCGCCTGCTCGACCAGGCCCAGGCCGGCGACGTGCGCATCAGCGTGCTGGCTCCGCAGCCAGAGCTGCGCATCCGCCCACGCTTCTACGAAGCCGATGCCCACACCTTGCAGGCCCCGCTGAGCGACTTGTTCGATGTGGTTGGCGTGCAGTTCATCCACGGCAACGCCGAAAGCATCGACAGCGCCGCGCGCCAGGTCGGCTACATCGACGCCAACGGCCAGCGCCAGCAACTGGGCTACGACCGCCTGATCCTCGCCGCCGGCAGCCAGGTCGCTCGCCCCGCCGTGCCGGGCCTGGCCGAGCACAGTTTCGATGTCGACCAGATGGAATCGGCTGTACGCCTGGAGCAGCACCTGGTTGGCCTGGCCAAGCTGCCCGCCTCGCCGGCACGCAACACCGTGGTGGTGTGCGGCGGTGGCTTCACCGGCATCGAGACCGCTACCGAAATGACGCCCCGTCTGCGCGCCATCCTCGGTGAAGGCAATGTCCGCGTGGTGCTGGTGGACCGGGCCGACAGCATCGGTGCCGCCCTTGGCGCCGGCATCACCCCGGCCATCGTCGCCGCCTCGGAACACGCCGGTGTCGAGTGGCTGACCGGTGCTTCGGTAGTGGCCGTAGAGGCAGGCGGCGTGACCCTCGACAATGGCGAACACATCGCCAGCAACACCGTGATCTGGACTGCTGGCGTCAAGGCCAGCCCACTGACCGCGCAGGTCGCAGGCGAGCGTGACGCCATGGGCCGGCTGCGGGTCGACCCGCACCTCAAGGTCGTCGGCCAGGAGCATATCTACGCCACCGGCGACGTCGCCTGGGCCGCCGTGGACGACATCGGCAACCACGCGCTGATGACCTGCCAGCACGCCATCCCCATGGGCCGCCATTCGGGCAACAACGCCATGGCCGACCTGCTGGGCCTGGCACCGGTGGTGTACCGCCAGCCGAAGTACGTCACCTGCCTGGACCTGGGCGAATGGGGCGCGGCCTACAGCGAGGGCTGGGAACGCGAACTGGTGCTGCAAGGCCAGGAAGGCAAGAACCTCAAGCGCCAGATCAACACCGTGTGGATCTACCCACCAGCAGCCGACCGTGAACAGGCGCTGGCAGCCGCAGACCCGGCGATAGCCATCGTATAAGCGAACTAAAACTGACTGATCCGTCAGTTTATGACGGATCAGCTTGTACGTGCCGTTACATTGAATGACTGGTCAATAATAATGGCCACATGGCATCATTGGCGCCAAAAAAACATCAAGAAGGTGAGGAACACACCTAACCCGCAGCGCATCGAGAGCCTGGCACCCCGCCATTACGGCCCTCAAACCATGCTCTTGACGCCTGCACGCCAACGTCAAGGAGCATGCCATGCAGTTACGGAATATGAAGATCGGCAAACGCGCCGCCAGCGTGTTCGCGCTTTTAGGTGCACTGGTCCTGGCAATGGGCCTGCTTTCTCTCTACGAAACCCGGCAGATGGACAGCGCCACCGACGAAATTCGCATCACCTGGATCCCCGCCATCGTTGCCCTCAACGACATCGGCAGCAACCTCGGCCGCGTCCGCGCGCTCACCCTGCGCACCGCCCTGGATGACGACAGCAACGAGCGAGCCCGCAATACTGCCCTGCTCCAGACCGTCAACGATCAGTTGCAAGCCGCCCTCAAAGACTACGAAGACACCATCATCGCCGCCGATGACCGTGCCCTGTTCAATGCCTTCAACGCTGCCCACCAGCAGTACTACAGCCTGCAGCAGGAAGTACTGAAGGACATCAACGCCGGCCGCGCGGCCGATGCCAAACGCAAGATCAGCGGCCCGCTCACCCAACATGCCGACAGCATGATGAAAGCCATGGCGGCCCTTATCGCCTACAACGGCAAGGGCGCCGAAGATGCTTCGCAGCGCAGCAGCGACGTCGCCGACGAAGCCTTCAGCGTGATCGTCAGCTCACTGCTGGTCATCATCATCGCCCTCATCGCCATCGCCATCCTGCTTACCCGCAGCATCGTCGTCCCGCTGGCCGACGCCGTGGCCGTGGCCGAGCGTGTGGCCACCGGCGACCTCACCCGCGACATCCAGGTCAGCGGCCGCGACGAACCGGCACTGCTGCTGCGTGCCCTGAGCCAGATGCAACAGAGCCTGCGCGACACCCTGCGCAAGATCGCCGCCTCCTCCGACCAACTGGCCTCGGCCTCCGAAGAACTGCACACGGTCACCGAAGACACCAGCCGCGGCCTGCACCAGCAGAGCGCCGAGATCGACCAGGCCGCCACGGCAGTCAACCAGATGACCGCGGCGGTCGAGGAAGTGGCCAACAACGCGGTGAGCACCGCCGACGCATCGAAGGGCGCCGACCAGACCACCCGCGACGGCCGCGACCAGGTCAACCAGGCCTTGAGCTCGATCCAGCATCTGGTCGACGACGTCACCGGCACCTCGCAGGAAATCGAACAACTGGCCAGCAGCGCCAACGAGATCAGCCGGGTGCTGGACGTGATCGGCTCGATTGCCGGGCAGACCAACCTCCTGGCGCTCAACGCGGCCATCGAGGCAGCCCGTGCCGGCGAGGCCGGGCGCGGCTTTGCAGTGGTCGCTGATGAAGTACGGGCACTGGCCCACCGCACCCAGCAGTCCACCGCTGAGATCGAGCAGATGATTGGCGGCATCCAGGATGGCACCGGGCGCGCGGTCAGCGCCATGCACAGCAGCCAGGGCCGCGCCAACGGTACGCTGGAAGTGGCGCAGTCGGCCGGTCAGGCGCTGGAGCTGATCGCCGAGGCCATTGCTTCGATCAACCAGCGCAACCTGGTGATCGCCAGTGCCTCGGAGCAACAGGCGCAGGTGGCACGGGAAGTGGACCGTAACCTGGTGAACATTCGCGACCTGGCCATGCAGACTTCCGCCGGCGCCAACCAGACCAGCGCGGCGGCGCAGGACCTGTCGCGCCTGGCGGTGGAATTGAACGCCATGGTGGCGCAGTTCAAGGTTTGATCCGAGTGCTGTACTTGGCTTGAAAACATCGCGGGGGGAAACCACCCCCCCCCCACCCCCCCCCAGCCACACCGGGGGATGGGCTT
>NZ_JBMOWQ010000154.1:0-3556 GCF_049310485.1 Pseudomonas sp. GZD-209 | reverse complement strand
GAGAAAATTTCCCCCCGCTTCGCCGGTGTAGTGGGGGGGGTGGGGTCTCCCCCCCCCCGCGATGCATCTGCGCGATGAATCAGTCGTTCGCGCCGACCACCCTGCCCGCCTTCACCGGCGTGTTGCGCGTCGCCAGGCAGTAATACAGCGGCACGGTCACGATCAAGCCGAACAGCCACGACAAGTCAGCCCCTTCGACGATGTTCGAGTATGGCCCGACATACAGCGACGTGTTGGCGAACGGCAGCTGTACCAGGATGCCGCAGGCGTAGGCGATGATCGCGTGGTGGTTGAAACGGCCGTAAATGCCACCGTCGGCGCTGAAGATCGAGGCGATGTCGTACTCGCCCTTCTTGATCAGGTAGAAGTCCACCAGATTGATCGACGCCCACGGCACCAGCACCAGCAGCAGGGCCAGGATCAGGCCGATGAACTCACCGATGAAGTCGGCCGAAGCGTTCAGCGCAACCATGCCGCAAGCCACCAGGATCACCGCCGCCAACACCACGCGCACCTTGATGCTCGGCGTCCACTGGGCGGCGAACGTCTGGATCGCGGTGACGATCGACAGCACCGCGCCGTACAGGTTGAGGGCGTTGTGGCTGATGATGTTGAGCAGGAACAGCACCATCAGGATCGGCCCCAGCCAGCCGGTGGCCTGCTTGACCGCAGCCATGGCGTCAGTGCCTTGCGGTACGCACAGTACCGCCACTGCACCGAAGCTGAAGCACAGGATGGTGCCCAGGGTGGCGCCGAAGTAGGTGGCCCAGAACGGCTTGGCAATGCCGATCTCACGCGGCAGGTAACGCGAGTAGTCAGAGGTGTACGGCGAGAAGCTGATCTGCCAGATGGTGCCCAGCGACACCGTGGCGATGAAGCCCGACAGGTTGAACGCGCCACGGCTGAAGAAGTCGGCCGGCAGGTCCTGGACGAACATCATGATGAAACCGGCCAGCAGCGCCGAGCCCATCACCCAGGTACCGATGCGGTTGAGGATGTGGATGAAGCGGTAGCCGATCACGCCGATGGCGGTGGCGCTCAGGGCGCCGATGACGATGGCGCTGGGCATCGGCACGCTGGGGGCGATGCCGTGGATCGACTTGCCCGCCAGGACGATGTTGGAAATGAAGAAGCCGACGTAGATCAGCGCAGTGAAGAACACGATCAGCAGCGCGCCGTAGCGGCCGAACTGGCCACGGCTCTGCACCATCTGCGGAATGCCCAGCTGCGGTCCCTGCGCAGAGGCCAGGGCGAGTACCACACCGCCCAGCAGATGGCCCAGCGCGATGGCGATCAGGCCCCACAACAGGTTCAGGTGGAACACCTGCACCACCATGGCCCCGGTGACGATGGGCAGTGGCGCGATGTTGGTGCTGAACCACAGGGTGAACAGGTCGCGCGCCTTCCCATGGCGCTCGGCAGGTGGAACGTAATCGACCGTGTGATTTTCGACAAACTGGTGTTGCGACGACGGTTGGGACATAGGTTTTCAGCTCGAAAGGTCGTTTTTTATCTTTGTATGGAAACCGCTCAAGGCGGCCTCTCAGCTGCGGACCATATTATGGTATTCCAAACTTTTGACAACACTGCGCCGCGCTTTTTCAGCGCATCTGATCTGCTTGGCGCCCCGCCTTGGCGCAGCCTTTTCACTGCCAAACCCAATGAATACGGGGCCTTAACCGTTCATCGCGTTATCCGTGCACCTGAAAATTCCGCTTGCAAAATAGGTATTACGGTATACCATCAGACACATCAACGATAAAAACCGCGGACCACCGCAGCCCTTCCGAGGTACACAAGATGATCGACGCAACTGTCTACAAGAACGTCCTGGGCTCCTTCCCGTCCGGCGTTACCGTCATCACCACCCTGGACGACGACGGCTCGATCGTCGGCCTCACCGCCAGCGCCTTCTCCTCGCTGTCGATGGACCCGCCACTGGTGCTGTTCTGCCCCAACTACAGCTCCGACTCCTACCCTGTCTTGATGAAGAACAAGCGCTTCGCCATTCACCTGTTGTCCGGTGATCAGCAAGCCGAGGCCTATGCATTCGCGAAAAAGGGCAAGGACAAGGCCAGCGGTATCGAGTGGACCCTGAGCGACCTCGGCAACCCGATCCTGGCCGGCGCCACCGCCGTCATCGAATGCGAACTGTGGCGCGAATACGAAGGTGGCGACCACGCCATCATGGTCGGCAAGGTGCACAACCTGATCGTGCCGCAAGAGGCGCCACGGCCAATGATCTACTGCCGCGGCAAGATGGCCAGCCTGCCGGCCTTCGCCTGATACGACTTGCCCCGCGATCACCGGCAACCCATCTGAAAACCTGCCCCGGCAGGCGACAACAACAAGCTCCGAGGAAAGCCCCATGAAATTTTCGTTGTTCGTGCACATGGAACGTTGGGATGAACAGGTCAGCCACCGCCAGCTGTTCGAAGACCTGACCGAACTGACCTTGATGGCCGAAGACGGCGGTTTCAGCACCGTGTGGATCGGCGAACACCACGCCATGGAATACACCATCTCGCCGAGCCCGATGCCGCTGCTGGCCTACCTCGCCGCGCGCACCGAGAAAATCCGCCTGGGCGCCGGCACCATCATCGCGCCGTTCTGGAACCCGATCCGCGTGGCCGGCGAATGCGCCCTGCTCGATGTGATCAGCAACGGTCGCATGGAAGTGGGCCTGGCCCGCGGCGCCTACCAGTTCGAATTCGACCGCATGGCCAACGGCATGCCGGCCACCGACGGTGGCAAGGCCCTGCGCGAAATGGTGCCGGTGGTGCGCAAGCTGTGGGAAGGCGACTACGCCCATGACGGCGAAGTCTACAAGTTCCCCACCTCCACCAGCGTGCCCAAGCCGTTCAACGCCACGCCGCCGATGTGGATCGCTGCCCGCGACCCGGACTCGCACAACTTCGCCGTGGCCAATGGCTGCAATGTCATGGTCACCCCGCTGATGAAGGGCGACGAAGAAGTGCTGGACCTGAAGAACAAGTTCCAAGCCGCCCTGGACAACAACCCGGATGTGCCGCGCCCGCAACTGATGGTGCTGCGCCACACCCACGTGCACAGCCCGTCGGAGCCTGAAGGCTGGAAAGTCGGCGCCCAGGCCATCTCGCGCTTCTACCGCACCTTCGACGCCTGGTTCGGCAACAAGACCACCCCGGTCAATGGCTTCCTGGAGCCCAGCCCGGAATCGAAGTTCGCCGAAGTGCCAGCGTTCGAGCTGAACAACATCCGCAAGAACACCATGATCGGCACCCCCGAAGAGATCATTGCGCGCATCAAGTACTACCAGGAACTCGGCGTCGACGAGTTCAGCTTCTGGTGCGACAACAGCCTGCCCCATGCCGAAAAGAAAAAGTCGCTGGAGCTGTTCATCAAGGAAGTGGTGCCGGCCTTCGCCTGAATTCCCTTTGCCTGAAACATTGCGGGACGCGCCCGCTCCCGTGGGCCCCTGTGACCCGCGTGAGCGGGCTTTTTTTAGGCCTTATCGCGGGGGGGGGGCGAGAGCCCCACCACCACAACCGGGCGTTCGGAGGAAGGGGGTGTCTCA
>NZ_JBMOWQ010000153.1:0-3760 GCF_049310485.1 Pseudomonas sp. GZD-209 | reverse complement strand
GGGCAAGCCCGCTCCCACGAAATGCCTTGGGGCTCCGTGGGAGCGGGCTTGCCCCGCGATAAGGCCAGTACAGACAGCCCAGATTTCAGGGCATCAAGCGACCTTTCGTCCCCTGCCCAAACAAATTTTCAAGCCCCTCTTGCACATCAAATATTATGGTATACCATCAGACAACAAGAGCTGATAACCCTCACCAGGAGCCCCCCATGAGTTTCGAAATCCGCAAGATCGTCACCTACTCCGAAGAAACCCGCATCGAAGGCGGCAAGGCCACCGACAAGCCGGTGACCATGGTCGGCCTGGCCGTGGTGATCAAGAACCCATGGGCCGGCCGCGGTTTCGTTGAAGACCTCAAGCCGGAAATCCGCGCCAACTGCTCCGAACTGGGCGCACTGATGGTCGAGCGCCTGACCGCTGCCATCGGCGGTGCCGACAAGATCGAGGCCTACGGCAAAGCCGCCGTGGTCGGCGCCGACGGCGAGATCGAGCACGCCTCGGCGGTGATCCACACCCTGCGCTTCGGCAACCACTACCGCGAAGCCGTGCAGGCCAAGAGCTACCTGAGCTTCACCAACAAGCGCGGCGGCCCGGGCACCTCGATCCAGATCCCGATGATGCAGAAGGACGACGAAGGCCTGCGCTCGCACTACATCACCCTGGAAATGCAGATCGAAGACGCCCCGCGCGCCGACGAGATCGTCGTGGTGCTGGGCGCTGCCGACGGTGGCCGCCTGCACCCACGCATCGGTAACCGCTACATCGACCTGGAAGAACTGGCTGCCGAAAAAGCCAACGCTCAATAACAACAACCAAGACGGGCCTGGGCGTGGCGAGCATTCCCGCCGCGCCCGACCTTCAAGGAGCGCCCTCCATGATTCAGCCTGTCGCTGAACGTACACCGGCCGGGACCAGTTACCTGGACCTAGGCCAGGGCCAGCCCGTGGTACTGATCCACGGCGTGGGCCTGAACAAGGAAATGTGGGGCGGGCAGATCGTCGGCCTGGCCAACGACTACCGCGTCATCACCTACGACATGCTCGGCCATGGCCAGAGCCGCGTGCCCGCCAGCGACACGCCGCTCGAAGGCTACGCCGAACAGCTCGCCGAATTGCTCGACCACCTGCAGATCGCCCAGGCCACCGTGATCGGTTTTTCCATGGGTGGCCTGGTGGCCCGCGCCTTCGCGCTCGCTTACCCGCAGCGCCTGGCCGCACTGGTGGTGCTCAACAGCGTGTTCAACCGCACCCCCGAGCAGAGCGCCGGGGTGATCGCCCGTGCCGCGCAAGCCTTTGAACAGGGCCCCGACGCCAACGTCGACGCAGCGCTCGAGCGCTGGTTCAGCCGTGAATACAAGGCGGCCAACCCAGCCCAGGTCGCTGCCATCCGCCAAGTACTGGCCAGCAACGACCCGCAGGGCTACCACACCACCTATTCGCTGTTCGCCACCCAGGACATGTACCGCGAAGGCGACCTGGGCAGCATCCAGGTACCGACGCTGATCGCCACCGGCGAACTCGACAGCGGCTCCACCCCGGCCATGACCCGCCAGCTCGCCGCGCGTATCCCCGGTGCGCAGAGCGTGGTCCTCGCCGAGCAACGGCATATGATGCCGGTGGAAGCGCCGCGCGAAGTCAACAAGATGCTGCTGGACTTCCTCAAGCAAGCCCGCACCCTCACCGAATCCGCCAAGGGGATTGTTGCATGACCCTCGTTCGTTTCCAGATGTGCATCGATGGCCAGTGGCTCGATGCCCAGAGCGGCAAGACCTTCGACAGCCTCGACCCGGCCACCGCCCAGGCCTGGGCGCAACTGCCAGACGCCGCCGAAGCCGACGTCGAGCTGGCCGTGCAGGCCGCCCAGCGCGCCTTCGACAGCAAAGCCTGGCGCGGCCTCACCGCCACCGCCCGGGGCAAACTGCTGCGCCGCCTGGGCGATTTGATCGCCGAGAACAAGGAACACCTGGCCCAGCTTGAGAGCCGTGACAACGGCAAGCTGATC
This sequence comes from Pseudomonas sp. GZD-209, assembly GCF_049310485.1. NCBI lineage: Bacteria > Pseudomonadati > Pseudomonadota > Gammaproteobacteria > Pseudomonadales > Pseudomonadaceae > Pseudomonas > Pseudomonas sp. GZD-209. The sequence continues at coordinate 1,762 of NZ_JBMOWQ010000153.1, read as the reverse complement.
CGCGAAACCCGCGGCCAGGTTGGCTACCTGCCGGAGTTCTTCCACTACACCGCGGGCCTGGCCGACAAGCTCGAAGGCGGCACCCTGCCGCTGGACAAGCCGGACCTGTTCGCCTACACGGTGCACGAGCCGATTGGCGTGGTGGCCGGGATCATTCCCTGGAACAGCCCGCTGTACCTGACCGCGATCAAGCTGGCCCCGGCCCTGGCCGCCGGCAACACCATCGTGCTCAAGCCCTCCGAGCACGCTTCGGCGACCATCCTCGAGCTGGCCCGCCTGGCCCTCGAAGCCGGCTTCCCGGCCGGCGTGGTCAACGTAGTGACCGGTTACGGCCCAAGCACCGGCGCCGCCCTCACCCGCCATCCGCTGGTGCGCAAGATCGCCTTCACCGGCGGCGCCGCCACCGCCCGCCATGTGGTGCGCAGCAGCGCCGAAAACTTCGCCAAGCTGTCGCTGGAGCTGGGCGGCAAGTCGCCAAACATCATCTTCGCCGACGCTGACCTGGACAGTGCCATCAACGGCGCCGTGGCCGGCATCTATGCCGCCTCCGGGCAAAGCTGCGTGGCCGGTTCGCGCCTGCTGGTGCAGGACGAGATCTTCGACGAGTTCGTCGAACGCCTGATCGCACGCGCCAAAAGCATCCGCATCGGCAACCCGCAGGACGAACGCAGCGAGATGGGCCCCATCGCCACCGCCCAGCAACTGGCCGTGATCGAAGGCCTGGTGGCCGCGGCCAAGGCTGAAGGCGCCACGCTGCGCATGGGCGGCAAGCGTGCCGAGGTCGAAGGTGACGGCTGGTTCTACGAGCCGACCCTGTTCGAGTGCGACAGCAACTCGATGACCATCATGCAGGAAGAAGTGTTCGGCCCGGTCGCTGCGGTGATCCGCTTCAAGACCGAGGAACAGGCCCTGGCGATGGCAAACGACTCGCAGTTCGGCCTGGCCGCCGGCATCTGGACCCGCGACCTGGGCCGCGCCCATCGCCTGGCCCGCGACGTGCGTTCCGGGATCATCTGGGTCAACACCTACCGCGCGGTATCGGCCATGGCCCCCATCGGCGGTTTCAAGAACAGCGGCTATGGCCGTGAGAGCGGCATCGATTCGGTGCTCGCCTATACCGAGCTGAAGACGGTGTGGATCAACCTCTCCACCGCGCCCATGCCCGACCCGTTCGTGATGCGCTAGGAGGAACACGAGATGATCGAACCCGGCATCTACAAAGACGTGATGGGCTCGTTCCCGTCCGGTGTCACCGTGGTCACCACCCTGGACGCCGACGGCGCCATCGTCGGCATCACCGCCAGCGCCTTCAGCGCGCTGTCGATCGAGCCGGCGCTGGTGCTGTTCTGCCCCAACTACGCCTCGGACACCTACCCGATCCTGCGTGACAGCAAGCAGTTCGCCATTCACCTGCTGTCCGCCGACCAGACCGCCGAGGCCTATGCCTTCGCCGGTAAGGGCAAGGACAAGGCCAAGGGCATCGACTGGCAACTGAGCGAGCTGGGCAACCCGTTGCTCACCAAGGCCACGGCGATCATCGAGTGCGAACTGTGGCGCGAGTATGACGGCGGCGACCACGCGATCATCGTCGGTGCGGTGAAGAACCTGGTGCTGCCCGAGCAGCCGGTGACGCCGATGGTGTACCACAAGGGCAAGCTCGGCGCCTTGCCGCCGCTGGGCTGATACCCCATCGGGGGGGGGGGGGGGGGGAAAAAAAAAAACCATCACGGGGGGGGGGGGTGGTCTAGCATGCTCCTCCCCC